>NZ_JBYISM010000007.1:0-287697 GCF_057708605.1 Nocardia sp. bgisy118
GTCGCCGCCAAGGGCCTGGCCATGAAGTCCGGCTTCAAACGCCCCGGCCCCAAGGCCCCCGGCGCCGCCGCGACCTCGACCCCCGCCGAGCCGGCTCCGGCCGACCCGGCCCCCGCCGCGGAAGCCCCCGCCGAACCCGCACCGGAGCAGCCCACCAACGGCACCTCCGGCAACGGCTCCGTCGCCGCACCCCCGGCCGCCAAGCCGGGCGGCCTCGGCTTCAAATCGGGTGCGAAGGCCCCCGGCCGCAAGAACTGACGCGGCTCCCAACTGAACACAAGCCTCGGCCCGGGTTCGATCAGAACCCGGGCCGAGTGCTTTCGAAGAGTTGCTATGCGAAAAATTCGAAACGCGTTACGCTTCCTTTGAAAGGAGGCCACGTAGATGTCGTCCGAAGCCTTGCAACAGCACACCTACCTGCCTGAGCCGACTGAGGAACTAGCCCCCGTCGTGAGCTTCCTCGCGGCCCACGAATCGCGTCGCGGCGACCGCATTCGCCCCCGGTATCTGCTGGTCGGCGCGGACGAGCACGACCAGGTCGAGGTGCCTGAATCGGTGCACCGCGTCCTGGTCCAGGTCGTCGCGGCACTTCGCGAGGGCAAGGCCGTCACCGTCGCGCCGCAGAGCATGACGCTGACCACTCAACAAGCCGCCGACCTGCTCAGCGTGAGTCGGCCGACCGTGGTGCGTCTCATCGATGCGAACGAAATCCCAGCGGAGCGAACCGGATCCCGCCGCCGCGTCCTGCTGACCGATGTCCTCGCCTACCGAGACGAGCGCCGAAAGCGGCAGTACGAGGCTCTCGCCGCGAGCTCGGTCGAGCTCGACGACGAAGACGATCCGGATGCCGTGCGCGCTCAGCTACGCGAGATTCGCAAGGAGGTCGCGCGAAGACGGCGCGGCTGATGTTCGGCGCGGTGCTGGACACCTGCGTCCTCTGGCCGAGCCTGCAGCGCGACTTCCTGCTGTCGTTGGCCGTGGAGAACCTCTACCGGCCGCTCTGGAACGACGCCATCCTGGCCGAACTCGAACTTCACGAGGAGCGCAAGCTCGTCCGCCGCGGCACGGATCCGCAGACCGCGAAACGGCGAGCATCCGGTCTTCTCGCGGTGATGACGCGCGCCTTCGACGACGCGCTGGTATGCGGTTGGGAACCGCTCGAAGGCTCGTTCGGTCTGCCCGATCCGGACGACGAGCACGTCGCCGCGGCGGCGGTCGTCAGCAATGCCGGAGCCCTCGTCACCGAGAACGTGCGCCATTTCCCGTCGCACCTGATGCCGACCGGCTTGCAGGTCGGCGGCGCCGCCGAGTTCGCCGCGAACACTTGCGCTGTCGACCCGGTCCGCGCCCTGGCCGCCATCCGACAGATCTCATCGCGTCACCGCGACCCACCGCAGACGGTCGATCAACTTCTCGACATCCTCGCCACCCGCTACAAGATGCACGAGGCCGTCGAACTGATGCTCGGCGCTTGATCCGCGCCGCCGACTACGGCCTGGTCAGCTGCGCGTACCGGGCGCGGTGGTAGTCGGTGGTGCCGAATTCGCGTTCCAGGGCGGTGAGGCGTTTGAAGTAGTGGCCGATGGCGAGTTCTTCGGTCATGCCCATGGCGCCGTGGAGTTGGACGGCGTTCTGGCCGATGAAGCGGGCAGCGCGGCCGACGGTGACCTTGGCGGCGGAGAGGGCGCGGGCGCGGTCGGCGGGGGCGGCGGAGAGGGCGTGGGCGGCGAGGTGGGATGCCGCGATGGCCTGCTCCAGTTCCATGTACATGTCGACCATGCGGTGTTGCAGCGCCTGGAAACTGCCGATGGGCACGCCGAATTGCTGGCGCTGCTTGGCGTATTCGACGGTGTCGGCGAGCACCTTGCGCAGGCAACCGACCGCTTCGGCGCAGATCGCGGCGATCGCCGCGTCCACGGTGGGTTCGATGACGTCCCATGCCGCGCCCTCGGCGCCGAGCAGCGCGTCGGCGGGGAGCCGGAATTCGGTGAGGACGAGATCGGATCCGACACGGTCGTCGATGGTGCGGTAGGAGTGCACCTCGACTCCGGCGGGCGGGTTCGCCGCATCGAATTCGGTGAGGAACAACGAGATTCCGGCCCGATCGCGCCGCTCACCCGAGGTGCGGGCGGCGACGAGCAGGTGCGTCGCGAGCGGCGCACTGGTCACCACGCACTTGGCGCCGTCGAGCACCCAGGAATCGCCGTCGCGTCGCGCCAGGGTGCCGACATCGTGCAGCGTCTGCCCCGAGCTGGGTTCCAGCGCCGCGAACGCGGTGCGGACGTCGCCCGCGACGATGCCGCGCAGCACCTCGTCGGCGCGTGAACCACCTGACCGTTCCAGCAGACCGGCCCCCACGACGACGGTGTCGACGAACGGCTCGATCACCAGCGCCCGGCCGAGCTCCTCGGCGATGACCATCAATTCGACTGCGCTACCGCCCATCCCGTCGACCCGTTCGGGCAGGGTCGCGCCGAGAATCCCGAGCTCGTCGGCGAATCCGCGCCAGACGGCGGGCTGCCAGCCCTGCGCCGATTTGGCGGCGGCCCTGCTCTTCTCCAAGTCGTAGCGGACGCCGAGGAATCCGGCGACCGCATCGCGCAGCAGCTGCTGCTCCTCGGTGAGTGTGAAGTCCATCAGAGCCCCAATGCTGCTTTGGCGAGGATGTTTCGCTGAATTTCGTTGCTGCCCGCGTAGATCGATCCCGCGCGGTCGTTGAAGTAGCGCAGCGGCGCGACGGCCTGCCAGTCCGCTCCGCTGTGGTAACCGTCTGCGGGAGCGGCGAATTCGGCGATCGGCCCGCCCGGCGCGGTGGCGTGCGGCTGGTAGACGCGTCCGGCCGGACCCGCCGCATCCAGCGCGAGTTCGGTGAGCTGCTGGCTGAGTTCGGTCGCCAGGATCTTCAGCATCGAGGACGCCGGGCCCGGGTCCTTGCCCTGCGCCATCGCCGAAATCGTCCGGTACTCCAGCACTTCCAGCACCTCGGTGCGAATCCGCGCGTCGGCCAATCGGGTGGCGAAGCTCGGGTCGTCGATCAGCGGGTTGCCGTCCGGGCCCGGCTGCCGCGCCGCCGCCTCGGCCAGCTCCTGGCCCATGACCTGCAACATCGGCGCCGCCGCGCCGCCGCGTTCGTGCACGAGCAGGTACTTCGCGACGGTCCAGCCGTCATCGACGCGGCCGAGCACATTGCTCTTCGGCACCCGCACATTGTCGAAGAACACCTGGTTCTGCACCTGTTCGCCGGAGGTCATCACCAGCGGGCGGATCTCGATGCCCGGGGTCGTCATGTCGATGAGCAGGAAGGTGATGCCCTGCTGCTTCTTTCCCGTGCGCGAGGTGCGCACCAGGCAGAAGATCCAGTTCGCCTCGGTGGCGTGGGTGGTCCAGATCTTGCTTCCGGTGCAGACGAAATCGTCGCCGTCGTCGACGGCCGCCATGCTGAGCGAGGCGAGGTCCGAGCCCGCCTCCGGTTCCGAATATCCCTGGCAGAAGAAGATCTCACCGGTCAGGATGCGCGGCAGATAGAAAGCCTTCTGCTCCGGCGTGCCGAACGCGATGATCGCGGGCGCGACCATCCTGATCCCCATCGGCGAGAGCGTCGGCGCGCCCGCGAGCGTCGACTCCCTGCTGAAGATGTAGTGCTGGGTCAGGCTCCAATCACACCCGCCGTGCTCCACCGGCCAGTGCGGCGCGGCCCATCCGCGCTCGTGCAGAATCCGCTGCCACTCCGTGCTGGCCTCGTGGTCCGGGTACACGCTCGTCGCCAGCCGCCCCGCTCGCCGCAACTCCGGCGTCAGCTTCGCGTCCAGAAACCCCCGCACCTCGTCCCGAAAGGCCAGATCGGCCGCTGACCAGTCGTAATCCATCTGTCCTCCCGGCGGGGTATGCCACGGTGCACCACTATTGGCCACCGGCCAACACGCCCCCAATGTAAGCCCACCCACATCCCGAAATCAAACTGAAGCAACCCGCCCGCAGTTGCCCCACCCGCGTCCCCGCAGAGGTTCCACACGCCTCACAAGAGATATGACGTCTGCGAACCGTGCGACGGGTCTGCGGCAACTGGATCGCATCCTCGGAACGGACGCGCATGATGCATCGCCTCCGCCGCGCAGATATCAATGATCTGCTCTACCTGGCGGCTCGGCGTGCCCGAGTCCGGCGCTTTCGCGCCCATCGTTCGACCCTGGACGAGCCATCAGCGTGGATTGCTCCGACCGCCACATTCGCCCTGGACGACGGACACCGGGAGGCGTTGGACCTGACCACCGCCGACACCGGCCTCGACGGCCATATCGGCTCCGACACAATCGATTCCGTAGTCGATGAATTCGGTCTGATCGATGATCCAGCGGGTACGGTGACCCGTCGATCGCCCAACTCGGTCACACTTTCATGACCGTGACCTTCGCTCCACACAAGGCGGTGAGGTCGTCCGGATCGGACGTGAGGATTGTGGTTGGCCCTGGAGCGGAGAGGGCAGTAGCGCAGAGCATCGCGTCGATGGCGTGCTTGTGGCCATGTAGACCCGCCTGACCCAGGAGGGTGGCCGCGTGGCGAGCGATTTCCTCGGTGATCGGCTCGACAACCAGGCGGGACAGTATCCATTCCAAGGCCGGGCGCTTTATGCGCGGATGGATCACTTCGACGATCGTCGCCGCCGAAGTGATCACACGCAGGTCGTCTGCCCGGGCCAGCGCGAGCCAGCTGGTTATCGCACGGTCCCGCAGAACAGCTTTGGACAGACCCTCACTGTCCAGAACGAGCGTTCCGCCAGGCGCCGCCGCACTCATGCCACGTTCGTCTCACGCTGCGCTGCTCGCACTTGCCGAAGCTGATCGCGGAGTGCCTGGACCTCTTCCTCCGTGACAGGCCCGTGTTCCGCCTCGGCGACCGCGATGATCTCGTTAAGGTTGTCCCGTTCGATCTGCCGGGCCACAGCGGCGGCCACATAGCTGGAGAACCCGGAAGGCCCACTGCGAGCACGGGCGGCGTCCGCGATGTCGCGCGGCATGGTGATCGAATACTTCCCGGTATTCTCACTCATAAGACTTATCCTACCAGCGATCCTCCTCGCAAAGGCCTACAGGGAAACAGCGTGATCGACTGGCTGACCTCCGCTCGGAATCAGAGGTGTTCGGCAGCTGACCTCGCACGGTCCGGGTTCATCAGTCAGCTAGCAGTCTTCGAAGAATGCCCGCGTGTACCCCGCCGATTGGTAGGCGTAGTCGTACGCCCAGCGGGCGACGGAGAGGTCGGGTTGGGGGTCGACGAAGAGAAGTTCTCCGTCCCAGCACTTTCCGATGATGTAGCGGGCGCGGGAGACGTGCGGGGTGAAGGTGACGACGATGACGCGGCGCCACCCTTCGGCGCGCGCCCTGCGGGCGAGTTCGCGTCCCTCGCCGCGGGTGGTGCGCGGGGACGGGTCGAAGCAGATGACCTCGAAGCGGTACCCGCCGTGACAGATGCGGTTCATCGTCGCGCTGTACTCGTAGGGGTCGGAGAAGAGCACCCGCGGCGCGTAGCCCTCCGCGGCAAGGCGCAGGCCGAGCTGCTCGCGGCCGTCGCGCGCGCCGCCGAGGACCAGGATCGCGTCGGCCGTCGCGGGCTGGTCGGTGCGAGGCCGGACGTAGACCGGCCACAGCGCGACCACCACGAGGACGAGCACCGCGGCAAGGCCGATCACGGCACGGGTCACCGAACGTCGTCGCACGACTTCCGATGGTATGCGGGCACCGCATCACCGCAGGTCACGGCCGTCGGCCCGGGGCTGTTTCCACCTGTACACCTGCTGTTGCCGTGACCCTTGCCTCGCTGACGTGGCGTGGCCATCGTCGGGGCTTACCAATCGATCATGCGATGCACAGTCTTCGGAACCGGGTACCTGGGGGCCACGCACGCCGCGTGTATGGCCGAGCTCGGGCACGACGTGATCGGGGTGGACGTCGATCCGGGCAAGGTGGCGAAGCTGTCCGACGGCGTGGTGCCGTTCTACGAGCCCGGCCTCGAGGAGGTGCTGCGCCGGAATCTGGATGCGGGCAGGCTGCGGTTCACCACCTCCTATCCGGAGGCCGCCGCCCACGCCGAGGTGCACTTCCTCGGCGTCGGCACGCCGCAGAAGAAGGGGGAGTACGCCGCGGACCTGAAATACGTGCACGCCGTGGTGGATACGCTCGCGCCGATGCTGGAGCGCCCCTCCGTGCTCGTCGGCAAGTCGACCGTTCCGGTGGGCACGGCCGTGGCGCTGGGCGCGCGGGCACGGAAGCTGGCAGGCGCCGAGGTCGAGGTGGCGTGGAATCCGGAGTTCCTGCGCGAGGGTTTCGCCGTACAGGACACGCTGCGTCCCGACCGGTTGGTGCTGGGCGTGGACCGCGCTCGCGAGAATGCCGACTGGGTCGAGGATTTGGTCCGCGAGATCTACGCCGATCTCATCGCCGCGGAAGTCCCTTTCCTGCTGACCGATTTGGCCACGGCCGAATTGGTGAAGGTCTCCGCGAATGCTTTTCTCGCGACGAAGATCTCGTTCATCAACGCGGTCTCCGAGGTGTGCGAGGCGACCGGTGCCGACGTCACTGTGCTCGCCGACGCGCTCGGTTACGACGCGCGCATCGGTCGCCGATTCCTCAACGCGGGCTTGGGTTTCGGCGGCGGATGTCTGCCCAAGGACATCCGGGCCTTCATGGCCCGCTCCGGTGAGCTGGGCGCCGATCACGCCGTCGCGTTCCTGCGCGAGGTCGACAACATCAACATGCGCCGTCGCACCAAGGTGGTCGACATGGCGGCCAAGGCGTGCGGCGGCTCGCTGCTCGGCGCCAATGTCGCGGTGCTCGGCGCGGCCTTCAAACCGGAGTCCGACGACGTGCGCGATTCCCCCGCGTTGAACGTCGCGGGCATGATCCAGTTGCACGGGGCGGTGGTGACCGTGTACGACCCGAAGGCGCTGGAGAATTCGCGCCGCGTCTTCCCCACCCTCAACTACGCGACTTCGGTGGCCGAGGCGTGCGACCGCGCCGACGTGGTGCTGGTGCTCACAGAGTGGGACGAGTTCACCGCGCTGCGCCCCGAGGATCTGGATCGGGTGGTGCGCGGCAGGTCGATCATCGACGGCCGAAACTGTCTCAATCGTGCCACCTGGAGAGAGGCGGGATGGGTGTACGCCGGACTCGGCACACCGTAGAGTTGCCTGGCGAGGCCGCGCTGGATCACCCGATCCCGCCTGCCTCGTGTGCGACTGAGCGCCGCCGGTAGGGTCCCGGGAGCGGTTCGCGTCGATGACGACGCGAGCTCGCTTTGTCGTGAAGCGTGAAACGAGATGGGCAGCTGATGAGTTCGGTACTGGGGGTTTCGGTGGGGGCCGGCGCTGTCCGTATGGCGCGACCACACCCCGGAAATCCCCCCGGTCATGTCACGCCTGATGCCTACGATCTCCAGACCGTCCCGGTGACCGAGCACCGCGCGGAGGAGCTGGTCGCCGAGGCGATCGGCGTCACCCTGGCGACCGATCAGATCGGCGCCACCGCGATCGCCTACCGCAGCGAACAGCAGGCCAGGGCGGTGCGCGCCGCGATGGCGCGACAGCAGGTCACCAACTACGAGCTGGTGCCCGAGATCTTCGCCGCGCTCGAATTCGCCCAGGCCACCGGCGATATCCGCGGCATCTCCTCGCTGGTCGTCTACGACCTCGGCAGCACCGGGCTCTCGGTCAGCGTGGTCGACACCCAGACCAGGGAGGTCAGGCACAGCGAGCGCACCAGCGATATCAGCGGTGACTACCTGGATTCGCTGATCCGCGAACAGCAGATCGCCTCGGGCCGCATCGCGCACCCGCAGGACCCGGCGGGCTTGGCCGCGCTGGACGCGCTGTGCCGCGAGGCCAAGGAACAGCTGTCGAGCAATACCGCGGTTGCGCTGCCCAGCGAACAGGGCCTGGTGCTGTTGGCGCAGGAGAACTTCGAATCGCTGATCATGCTGGCCATCGAGTCGTCGGCACGGATGACACGCGATGTGATCGTGCGCTCCGACCGCCCGGTGCACGGTGTGCTCGCGATCGGCGGTTGCGCGCGAATCCCGCTGATCGGGAAGGTGCTCGAGCGCTGGATGGGCGTGCCGGTCATCGTGCCGGAAAGCCCCGAGACGGTGATCGCCCGCGGCGCCGCGCTGCTCGCCCGGCCGGTCCGCCCCGCGGCTCCGGTCGCTCATCCCGTCCCGGCCCCGAGCCAGGCACCCGCCGGCGGCTACGGCGACGAGGATCTCTCGCCCGCTTGGCTGTCCGCGCCGCCCAAGCGTCGGCCGAAGCGGCCGAAGGCGGCGCAGCCGGACGACTTCGACGACATCGACGGTCTCGCGCCGGACTGGCTGGCCGCCAACCCGCGCCGCCGCGAGAAGCGCGAACTGAACGGCGCCGTGCTGACCGTCAGCGCACTGACCGTGGTCGCCGCGATCGGCCTCGGCCTCGGCTACGGACCCCAGGTGCTGGAACGGGATTCACACAGCAGCGAGGGCTCGCCGTCGATCTCGCCGACCGGCTTGCCGCGCACCACCACCCTCGATCCGCAGATCGCGGTGGCGCCCGCCACCACGACGGAGACCGAGGAGTCGGTCGCCGCCCCGCCGCCGCGCAGGCAGACGACCAGCTCGCAGCCGCCGCCCAGCCAGGGCCCGAACACCTTTGTGGTCCCCGGTCTCCCACCGATCGTGGTGCCGACCATCCCGCCCGAGGTCTTCCCCTTCCCACCGCCGCCTCAGCGCTGACGAGCACTCCTGGTGCAGCTGGTCGAGCATCGGCCCGATCTCAGCGGCGCTCGGCGTCGCTGCGGGAACAGAACGGACCCCGGCACGACGTCCACCCGCAACTGCCACCGGAGGCATGCCGACCGCCGAGACGCGAGTCGGCCCACGCAGGCCACCCCTCGCGAGGCGCGGACAGTGTCACCGCGCCCGCGACGAGCACGATCGCCGTCAACCGCGCGAGTGCCGCCCATGGCGAGGCGCGGGCGCCGGGGGCTTGTGACTGCCGAACGGCCGGGCGAGCAGCACCGCGATGCCGGTGGTCAAGGGCACCGAGAGGGCGAGCGCGATACCGCCGACCGCCGACCGCGCGATCTCGATGGCGACCGCGTCACCGGCGAGCACGTCGCGAATCGAGCGTCCCGCCACGCTGAACAACAGCAGCAACGGCAGCGCGCCACCCGCGTAGGCGAGCACCAGTGTGTAGACGGTGCTGGCGATGTGGTCCCGGCCGACCCGCATGGTCGCGGCGAAAACATGTCGGCGCGACGCGGTTTCGTCCAGGGCGGCCAGCTCGAAGGCGGCCGAGGCCTGGGTGATCGTGACGTCGTTGAGCACACCGAGCGAGCCGATGATGAAGCCTGCCAGCAGCAGGCCGGTGATGCTGACGTGCTCTAGATACGTGGCGACGTTGGTGTTCTGCTCCTCGGAAAGGCCGGTGAGCTGGGTCATCTCGATCGCCAGCCAGGACAGCGCCGCGGCGAGCAGCATCGCGGTCAGCGTGCCGAGCAGCGCCGAACTGGTGCGGAGATTGACACCGTGCGCCAGATACAGCACGGCGTAGAGGATCAGCGACCCGGACACCAGCGCGACCGGGATCGCGGGCTTGCCGTCCAGCAGCGCGGGCAGCAGGAACATCACCAGCACCGCGAACGCGAACCCGAGACCGAGCAGCGCGCGTAGGCCGCGCCAGCGCGCCACCGCGATGATCACCACGACGAAGGCGATCACGATCAGGGTCAGCGGCAGTCCGCGCGCGTAGTCCTCGAAGGAGTACAGCGGGGTGCCGGTCGGATCGGTCTGCCGGACCAGACGGATGTCGTCACCGGCGCGCAGATCGGGTTGTCCTGGGCCGGGGGCGATTTCGAGCAGCGTCTTGTTGCCCTGGTGCGGACCGGTTTCGATGGTGATCAGGCTGCGCTGACAGGTGTAGGCGTTGGTGCGCGGCGGCTCGGGTTTGTCGGCGAACACCTTGCCGATGGAGGGACTGCCGCACGGCCCGACGTCCTGCGCGACGACCGTGCCCGCTTCGGTCTCCACCGCGCCGCCGCCCGCGCTCTGCATCGGCAGCGGGATCGCGACGTGCTGACTGCTCGGCCACAGCGCGATGGTGGCGACGACGGTGAGCACACCGATGACGGTGAGCAACCCGACCACGACGCGGGCGGCGGTGGCGCCGATCGCGATCGGTCCGGAGTGATCGTGATGATGATGATGGTGGTCGGTCACCGGGCTCCTACTTCTCCGTCGTGGCCCCGGGTGCTCGTGCCGGACGACAGGAGCGGCTGACCCGCGGCAGCTACGCGGTGCCGAGCTTAAAGGATGTCGTTTTCAAGATCAGGTCGCCAAGCACCACGGGCACACAACTGCCCATCAAGCACCACCGGTACACAACGGACGGGACCATCGAGACGCAACAACTGATCTCGCAAGAGCCGGGTAACTCACCGGGTACGGGCTGACTCCACCCAGGTACCTACCGCCGGCCGCCAACGCAAATCACCACACACCTGAGTCTGGCCTGAAACGCGGAGAGGCGGGCCGGGGGGCGGCGGAGAGCAGGGGGATGTCTCCGCCGCCCGCAGGCCGGCGGCCCAGGGGGGTAGGCGGCCGAACCCGAGGCCAGGTTGCCCAGGGGGGGTAGGCAACCCGACCGGGCACTCGAAGTGCCAAGAGCCACTGTACACAAAAGTTGCACTTTTGCGCTAGCGGGTCTTCAAAACTCGCCTCTATCCATACATTCGGTATGTTTTAGGCCCAGAAGCAGGGCGATTAGGGCTCAGAGTCCCGCGACGCACATCACTGTCGGTAGCTCGCCAGGAAATTGCCGAAGCGCTCGATCGCGACCGCGAGGTCCCTGGCCCACGGCAGCGTGACGATTCGCAGGTGGTCGTGATCGGGCCAGTTGAAACCGGTCCCCTGCACCATCAGGATCTTCTCCTGCAACAGCAGATCCAGGACCAGCTTCGAATCGTCGTAGATCTCGTACACATTCGGATCCAGCCGCGGGAACGCGTACAACGCACCCTTCGGCTTCACGCACGACACACCCGGGATCATGTTCAGCCGCTCCCACGCCACATCGCGCTGTTCGAGCAGCCGCCCGCCGGGCAGGATCAGATCCTCGATGCTCTGATGTCCGCCCAGTGCGACCTGAATCGCGTGCTGCGCGGGCACATTCGGACACAGTCGGGAGGAGGCGAGCAGATCGATGCCCTCCAGGAACCCCGCGGCGTGATCCTTCGGGCCGGTGATGGCCAGCCAGCCCGAGCGGTATCCGGCGACCCGGTAGGCCTTGGACAGTCCGTTGAAGGTCAGGCACAGCAGGTCGGGCGCGAGGGTGGCCAGCGAGATGTGCTTGGCATCGTCGTAGAGGATCTTGTCGTAGATCTCGTCGGCGAGCAGCAGCAGATGGTGCTTGCGAGCCAGGTCGACCAGCTGCTGGAGCACCTCGGCCGAGTAGACCGCGCCGGTCGGGTTGTTCGGGTTGATCACCAGCAGCGCCTTGGTCTTGCTGGTGATCTTGGCTTCGATGTCGGCGACGTCGGGCTGCCAGCCGTTGGACTCGTCACACAGGTAGTGCACCGGAGTGCCGCCCGCCAGGCTGGTCATCGCCGTCCACAGCGGATAGTCCGGCGCCGGGATCAGCACCTCGTCGCCATTGTCCAGCAGCGCCTGCATGGTGATCGTGATCAGCTCGGAGACGCCGTTGCCCAGGTAGACGTAGTCCACGTCCAGTTCGGGGAAGCCGGGCACCAGCTCGTAGCGGGTCACGATGGCGCGCCGGGCCGACAGGATGCCCTTCGATTCGGAGTAGCCCTGGGCATAGGGCAGCGCCGCGATGATGTCGCGCATGATCACGTCGGGCGCCTCGAAACCGAACGGCGCCGGATTGCCGATGTTCAGCTTCAGGATGCGGTGGCCCTCCGCCTCCAGCCGTGCCGCGTGCGCGTGTACCGGTCCACGGATCTCGTAGACGACGTTCTGTAGCTTCGTGGACTGCTCCAGAACGCGCGGCGGGCGGTGGGGTAGATGGCTTGGGCTCACCGTCCCATGGTGCCATCCCCCCACAAGGGGTCGATCGATCGCGTCAGGGTGCGGAATGCCCAGGCGGGATGCCCTTGGCTGCGGTCGCCCCGCAGAACTCCTCGATGCGTTCGTCCAGGAAACGGGCCTCGACGGCGTCGCGGAACGCGGGCTGGGCGATCCGTCGGCGCACGCCGGTGAGCCGCTCCTCGAGCTGGGCGATGCGCTTGTCCTCGGCCAAGCCGAGCACCGGGTTCAGCGCCTCGGTCGCGCCGTCCAGGCTGCCGTTGATCAGATGCGCGGCCGCGCAGTCCACCCGCGCCAGCGCCTCGGCGCCGTAGGAGCGTTTCTCGGACGGGCCGTTGGCATAGATATGGATGGCGCGTTCGGTGGCGGCCAGCGCGGGCTCGGCCTGGCCGAGATGGATGTAGGTGGCGCCCGCGTAGTACTGGGCCTTCGCGTCGGGGAAACCGAAGACGCCGCCGACCTCGTCGTGCAGGTTGTCGGTCGTGGCCAGCTCGCGCGCGTCGTCGGCGGCCCGGATGCAGCGATCGGTGTCGGCGTCGCTGCCGATCTTGGACCAGATCCTGGCCTCGATATTGAGCAACCGCACCTTCGCGGTCGCCGAATCGGCGAAATCCTGCCCGCTCTGCGCGAGCAGCACCGCCCTGCGCGGGCGCTCCGACCAGTATTCGATCAGCGCGTGCATGCCGCGGGTCCAGGCACGTAGCCCGTTGTGGCCACATAGCTCGGCGTAGGCCCAGGCCGCTCTGGCCTGCTCACCCGCCGCGTCGAGGTAGCCGAGGTCGGTGCTCGCGTTCGCGAGCAGGCCGGACAGCGTGCCCGCGAGCAGATAGAGGTGACTGGTGTCGGTCGGCCGCTGATGACCCTCCAGCAGTCGATACACCCGGCGCCGAACCCGAAGCATCTCCACCATCATCGGAACCGGCGGGATGTGCACGTAATCGTTCGCAATGCGCGTGACATCGGCGTCGAGCTGTTCCAACGTGGTCGCACCCACATTGGTGCTCTCGGCCCGGCCTGCGTGTTCGCTGGCCTCGTGGGCAGCCGCCATGATCAGATCCCTCTCCGAAATCGCTGCTAACGCATCACCTCTCATCGCACCGGCGTCTATGAGAGCAAGAAGGTCCGCGTCGCTCGAATAACTGGCACGCGTCCCCGCAGCGGAACGCGTGTCGAAACCGGCGGCAGGTCCATCGATCGGCGGATCGCCGATCAGCGCCGAAAACCGTGCCCGCACAACATCGTCGGACCTGGCAAGGGATGTATCGAGCGCGGCTTGGTTGACGGGGCGCGGATGAACTCGGTTGCCCCCCGCCTCCCATTTGGACACCAGGCGTTCGTGGACACCGAGATGCGCCGCGAATTCCCGGATGCTCATCCGCTTGGCATCGCGAAGGGCGCGGGTCTCTTTACCTGACCAGTGCCGGACCACGATGTCATCCCTTCCGCACGAACCTTCATCCAGGGTACGAGGGCTTTGTGGCTACGGCCACACACAATTCGCAGTTGCTATTGGCTTTTCGCGCCTCGCGCACCCGCGCGAGCGAGCTTCCCTCGGTCAAAGGCAGCGGATTGGCAGTGGAAGGCGCGCATGGGGGCGATGCCGCGTCGCGGTCATTGGCCCGACCCTGGTAGCAGGAGGCAAGGAGTTGGCCGTGAACGTGGAGAAACTCAGGACAGTCGAGGATTGGGTGTCCTTCTACCGGTACGAGTACGGGCTACCCGTCACCGAGCGTGGCGGTTTCGTGATGCTGCCGATCAGCGGCCGGGTCTGTGTCGTTCACCTGCCGACGGCCCGGGCCGAAAAGGTCAGGGCGGCACTGGAACAGCAGGGGACGAGGGGTCCCATGCTGGCCAGGCAGATCCGCTGGAGCTTCCTGGCCGAGCCGGACAGCCGTCCCGGCGCGCAGGTACTGGAGGTGCTGAATCGTCTCGATATCGGGATACCTGCCATCGGCAGTGCAGTGATGTTGCCGACGGGGCTCGGCCGGTGGACCCGGGAAGGGTGCTTCTGGGTTACTCCGCCGAGCCGCGGCGACACGCTCCCACCGCTGTCCGCCGTGGTGACGACGGCGCTCGCGGTCGGAGCGGGCGGCGGGGACTGAATGCGTCGTCGGTCCCCGTCGCCGACAGTGCGACCGAATCCGCCCCTATTTCCTGGCAGTCGGCGGGGCGGATTCGGTCGTGGGTCGTCGTGCGCGCCAGGCGAACCCGCGTCGGCTACCGCGATTCGGCGGCGTCCACCACGTCGGCGGGCAGCGGGAAGTTCAGGTAGGAGCGCGAGGGAGTCGGTCCGCGCTGACCTTGGTATTTGGAGCCCGCGACGGCGCTGCCGTACGGGTGCTCGGCGGGGCTGGTCAACCGGATCAGGCACAGCTGGCCGATCTTCATCCCCGGCCACAGGGTGATCGGCAGGTTCGCGACGTTCGACAGTTCCAGCGTGATGTGGCCGCTGAAACCGGGATCGATGAAGCCCGCCGTCGAATGCGTGAGCAGGCCGAGACGGCCGAGGCTCGACTTGCCTTCCAGTCGCCCGGCCAGATCGTCCGGCAGCGTGCACACCTCCAGCGTCGAGCCGAGCACGAACTCGCCGGGGTGCAGCACGAACGGCTCGCCCGGCGCGGGCTCGACCAGGCTGGTCAGTTCGTCCTGGCGCTGCGCGGGATCGATGTGGGTGTAGCGGGTGTTGTCGAAGACGCGGAACATCCGGTCCAGGCGAACGTCGATACTCGACGGCTGGATCAGGCTCTCCAGCAACGGCTCGACCCCGAGACGCCCAGCGGCGATCTCCGCGCGGAGGTCACGATCGGAAAGCAACACGGCACGAGCGTAGCGTCCGGCCGATCGGGCCGTTCGGGCGCACGGGGGAGGGCCGGATCGGCGACGCATTCTTCGCTGGTCTTCAGTTAATTCTCAGCGCAAGCGGGCAACCTAGGACCAGTGACCTCGAATCCCCGCAGGACGGTGCCAACGGTGCCGTCGCTCGCCGCGCTCGGCGTGCTCCTCGCGGCATTCATCACCGTGCTGACCCGCAATGTTCTCGACAGCAGCGGGCTGGCCACGATGGATCCCGAGGTCTCCGGCTGGGCGGTCGAGAACCGCAACGGGGTGCTCACGCCCGCCGCGCGGATGGTCAGCAACTGCGGGGACACCCTGTCCATGACGATCCTCACCGTGATCGTCTGCGCGGCGCTGCTGCGCGTGCGCGACCGGATGCGCGCCGCGCTCGTCGCCGTGACCGCCCTCGGCGCCGGTCTCATCGTCGTGATCGCGAAGCGACTGGTCGGCCGGGAACGCCCGCCGGTGGCCGATCACCTCGCCGTCGAGAACAGCCTGTCCTATCCCTCCGGGCACAGCACCGGCACGTTCGTGGTCGTCGGGATCGTGGCCATCGTGCTCATCCCCTTGATCCGGCGGCCGATCGTCCGAGCGGGCGTGGCACTGGTCGCCGTCCTGTTCGTCGCCGCGGTCGGCGCCTCCCGCGTCTACCTGGGCGTGCACTGGCCCACCGACGTGCTCGCGGGCTGGTCCCTCGGAGCGCTGTGGATCCTGCTGTGCCTGGCCGTCTTCCGCTACCCGACCTGGCGTTCGCGGGCCGCCGCTACAGTCGATTCGTGCCGCGAACAAAGCAAGTCTCCGACAGCATCGTCGTCGCGATCGACCCGGTGACGGCCTACGACCGGGTCAGCGACGTCACCCGGATCCACCGCTGGAGTCCGGAGAACACCGGCGCGGTACTGGCCGAGCCCGGCGCACCGGTCCGCGTCGGCCTGCGGTTCGTCGGCACCAATCTGCGCCGCGGCGTGCGCTGGTCGACGGGCTGCGAGATCACCGCCGCCGACCGCGGCGCGCGCTTCGCCTTCAAGGTCCGGCGCTACGGTCTGCGCAAGCCGGTCCTCCCGGTCGCCGTCGCCAGCTGGGAGTACCGCTTCGAGGCTGTTCCCGAGGGCACCAGGATCACCGAGATCTGGACCGACGACCGCCGCGGCTGGCCCGACCGGCCCACGCTGTGGTTCGACCGCATCGCCACCGGCAAGCCGGGGTTCGCCGAGTTCCAGCGAGGGAACATCCGCCGGACGCTGGAGCGGTTGAAAGCGGACCTCGAAAGCGAATCCTGACCCCCGAGGCGGTCAGTCGGCGGCATCCGCTCGCGCGGCGTCGATACCCGCGAGGATGACGCGTAGGCCCTCGGTGAACTCGGTATCGGTGTCGCCGGAGAAGACGTCGGTCACCAGTTGCGCGGTGAGAGGGTAGCGGTGGGCGTCGATGACATCGGCGAGGCGTTCGGGGAGGTACGGGTTGCGGTCGCCGTACGCGTCGTCGGAGCGCGCCTGCTCCTCGATGACGAAGCCGACGGTGTAGTGCAGCAGGATCGGGAAGACCCGGGCCGCTCGGGTTTTCGAGAACCCCGCGTCCTCCAGCGTCCGCAGCGTCAATTCGACTGTGCGCCACATTGATTCGTCGTCGATATAGGTTCCTGCCAGCACCTTCGCCCCATCCCGGTAGCCGAGCATCGCCCGCCGCAACCGGCTCGCCAACGCGATGAGCCAGTCCCGCCAGTCCTCGTCGCGACGCGGCGCCTCGATGCCGTCGACCGCGGAAACGAAGACGGCCCGCGCCATCGCGTCGAGCAACTCGCGCTTGTTCGCGAGATGCCAGTACAACGCGGGCGCTTGCACATTCAGCGCCGCGGCGACCTTCCGCATGGTCAGGCCGTCGAGCCCGACCTCGTCCAGCAGGGCGAGCGCGGCCACGGCGATCACTTCGGCGTCCAGCTTGGTCTGACCGGATTTGTTCGACACCTTGACAGCTTAACAATGTTCCTGGTCTCCTTAACAACGTTAAGGATTTAACGTTGTTAAGGAGATGACATGGACACGACCGATGTGGTGATCGCGGGCGCCGGCCCGACCGGCCTGATGCTGGCGTGCGAACTGCGCGTCCTCGGTCTCGAGGTCGTCGTGCTCGACGCACTGCCCGCGCGGACCGGCGAATCCCGGGCGGGCGGCATCCACGCCAGGACCATGGAGGTCCTCGATCAGCGCGGCCTGCTCGACGGGCTGCTCGAGCAAGGCCATCCGCGGCAGGTCGGGCACTTCGCCGCGATTCCCTTGGACTTCAGCGATTACGCGACCCGCTACCCGTTCACGCTCGTCATCCCGCAGTCCCTGATCGAGCGCGAACTGGAAAGCCGCGCAGCGGAACTCGGCGTCACCGTGCGGTGGGATGCGCCGATCACCGGATACCGGCAGGACGCGTCCGGCGTCGAGATCGAGATCGGCGGCTCGAACGGAATCCGTCGCATGCGCGCCGCGTATCTCGTCGGCTGCGACGGCGGGCGCAGCGCGGTCCGCAAGCTCGCCGGGATCGATTTCGCCGGCACCGAGGCGACCATGACCGGCATGATCGCCGACGTGGAGCTGGCCGACCCGCCCGCCGAACCATTCTTCGGCCACCGCCGCGGGATGGGCGATTTCTCCGCCGTGCAGCTGCAACCCGGCTGGTACCGGCTCGTCGTGCAACGGCACGACCGGGTCCTCGAGCGCGGCGCGACGCTCTCCTTCGACGACTTCCGCGCCAACTTCACCGAGATCGCGGGCACCGACCTCGGCATGCACAGCCCCCGCTGGGTATCGCACTACGGCGACGCCGCACGGCACGCCGACCGCTACCGCGCCGGACGCGTGTTCCTCGCGGGCGACGCCGCCCACATCCACTACCCCGCCGGCGGACAGGGTCTCAACCTCGGCGTGCAGGACGCCGTCAACCTGGGCTGGAAGCTGGCGGCCGCGCTGCGCGATGACGCCGCCGACGATCTGCTCGACACCTACGAGGCCGAACGCCGCCCGGTCGCCGCCCGCGTTCTGCACAACACCCGCGCGCAGACCGCGCTCTCCCGCCCCGGCCCGCACACCGACGCCCTGCGCGACATCATGGGCGACCTGATCACCTTGGACGACGTCCGTCATCGACTCGGCCACATGATCACCGCCCTCGACATCCGCTACGACACGGGCTCCGACCACCCGCTCGCCGGACGCCGCGTCCCGGACGTCGACCTCGTCACCGCCGACGGCCCCACCCGCGTCCACGAACTGCTCCGCCCCGCCCGCCCGGTCCTGCTCCGCCTCGACGACACGTCGCCGACCGCGTCCGAAAGCAACGGTCACCTCGACTCCGTCCTGGCTCGCAGCCACGCCACGCACTGGTCGGTCCCTGGAGTCGGCGACATCCCCCGCCCCACGGCCCTCCTCATCCGCCCCGACGGCTACACGGCCTGGGCGACCGACGACCGAACCACCGACGGCCTCGCCGAAGCCCTCCGAAACTGGACCACCCCGATCGCCACCCACTGACCCGCCACCGTCCGGGCGGCGCGTACCTGGATCGCGGCCGCCCATGGACGTAGCCGAAGAGGCAGAATGGAAGTTGACCGGCCCAGGGCTCGGTCTGATAGAGTCGCGGACGCGTCTACGCGCGGTGCCGATGTAGTTCAATGGTAGAACTTCTGCTTCCCAAGCAGACAGCGCGGGTTCGATTCCCGTCATCGGCTCAGCAAAATAAGGCCCTGACCAGCAGGTTGTCTGGTCGGGGCCTTTCTCGACTCCAATGCTGTGTAGCCAAGGGTGTAGCCCTGACCCTTTGCCGGCGGCCTTCAGTCTGTCGACCATGGGCGTCGATCGCACTCGTCAGGCACGGCGCATGACGCAGCTACTGTCCGAATCCCGTTGCACCCGAGTCACTCTCGACTGTCACGACAACCACCACATCCGCCGCCGCGACGCACAGATCCGCTGGACCGACGGTCCTACGTGGCATCAGATACTCACGCTCGCAGCGGCACTCGCCGGGCAGGCGCCGGGCATCGGCCCCGGCCGAGGTGCGGCCATCGACGGCATAGCGGTGCTCACCGCCGCGCTGATCCCTACGCGAGTCGACACCGGCGCCGGAAGCAGGAGGCGCGTCTGCACGCCGAGAAGGAGCACCGCGGACGCGCGAGCTGCACACCCTAGAAGGAGTGGCGCCAACGGGCGCACCCCCACAGCGAAGTAGTCGTGCCGCCTGCCACGTACTGCGGAGCGATCCGCACCTTCCGTCCGCGTCAGGTGCGACAGGGTCAGTTCCCGCGCGCCTCGATCGCACGACCGATGAGCGCGCGGGCGCCCTCGCCGTAGAGCGCCTGCTCGGCGAGCACCGTGAACATCTTCTCGTACAGGGTGATCTCGCGCGGTTGTGTGACTGCAAGCTCGGCGCTGATCGTCTCGACTTGGACGAGCCTGCTGTCGAAGATGGCGAACCCGTTCGTGGCGGGCGCCGCGTAGGCCGAGGCCGCGGGAATGATGCCGAACGCGATGCTCGGCAGCATCATGACGTTGAGCAAGCGGTCGAGCTGGCCACGCATCACCTCGTCGTCGCCGACGGTGGTGTGCAGCACCTGCTCGGCGACAACGAAATTGAACCGGCGCCGCCCGCGGTAGAGCACGTGCTGCCGTTCGATGCGCGCCGCGACACCCTCCTCGAGGTCATCGGGGATGTCGTAGAACGAGATGACCTTGCGGAGGATGCCCTCGGCGTAGGCGGGAGTCTGCAACAGCCCTGGAAAGACGTACGGCTCGTACCATCGCATCGAGTTCGTCTCGGCCTCGACGCGCACGCGCGCCTTCTGCGGGCGGCGCATGCCGGTACCGAGGATGCGCCGCCATTCGAGGTAGGCGGCCTCGATGTTGCGCAACGTGGCGACGAGGTCGGCGAGCTGATCGCCGGTGCCGGTGCGCTCGCACCAGGCGCGTAGATCCGCCTCCGACGGCGTCTGCTTGCCGTGCTCGATACGCGACACCTTGGACTCGTGCCAGCTCGCGAGCTCGGCGAGGCGGCGCGCGGTCAGGTCCGCGTCGCGGCGAAGCTCTCGGAGCCGCAGGCCGAGAGCCTCCCGGGCCTCGTGAACGGCGCTCGTCACCGCTGACCGGCCATCGCGTACTCGGCGTGCGGAATGGCACGCTGCCACACGAGATTCCACACCGCCCGGCACCGGTCGACGATCTGCCAATCGGTTGTCACCGCGACGCCCGCCCACCGCCCGTCCGGCTCGAACACAGTGAACGCGGCGCGGTCGTCGAGCAGCCACCAGTCGTCGGCGGTGAGCTCGTCGGGCGAAACGAGATGTCGCGGTAGATAACGGACCTCCTCGCCCGCGGCGATATTGACCCGCGACACTTCCAAGGTCCACCGTTGGTAGTCGACGTGTGGCACGGTGACGACGCGGGCTCGCCGCACCGCGACGCCGCGGCCGGTGGTCTCCCGGACCAGCGCCGCCCAATCGGCCATCCACGCGTAATCGTCCGGCTCGCCCGCGAGGAACCGAGCGAAAGGCTCGGACTCCTCGGGAGTCTCGTAGGTGTCCTGTACCTCGAGATGCAGGGCCGCACGCTTGCACTCGCCCACTGCGTCGGCGAACTCACCGGCCGTGATCAACAGCACCGTAGAACGTCCTCTCTCGCTTCGGCACCTCGATGGCGGTCTCGTCGGGGGTGAAGCTCATGTGTGCCAGCGCCTCTGGGTCGCCGAGTGGCTCGCCCGACAGGGTGAACGTGCCGCGGCCCGTGTCCGCCATCGTCGCGCCGACAAAGGTGTCCGGCTCGACGAAACCGAGTAGCGCGTGCGGGATCTCCACCGTCGCCTCGTCGTTGGTCCGCCACCCCTGCACGACGTAGGTGCCGCGGTCGGTCGCGTACAGCGTCGGGCATCCGCCCTGGTTCGATCCGCCTTTGCCCAGGAACCTCAGACGCATCGTGCTGTCCTCTTCCAACGGTGTGCGACGGCTTGCGCAACTCCTCCAATAGTCCATCAACTAGGGCGTTTTCGTCACCGTTTGAAAACAGGGATGCAAGTTCGCGCAAGTTTGTGGCAGCGCAGGCCACTCGGTTCGTACTGTCCGTTACAGCACTCGATGCGGAGGCGGTCGGTCCCGACCCTGCGCCGGTCGGCGAGCCACCACATCCTCGGCATCGGAGGCGACCGCACACGCCGACGCGGAGGGCTACCGCGATGGAGATGAACGAGGGCCGCGTGATGGCCGCGCTACACGATCACGGGCCGCTCACCACTGCGGAACTCGCGCGCGAGACGCGCATGAAGGAGTCGTCGGTTCGATCGGTGGTCCGAGAACTCGTCGACCGGAGCTTGGTCGAGACGGCGGCGCGGGGATGGACGCTGTCGGCTCGCGGCCAGGCATTCACCAACACCCCACGCGGGCGCAACGCGCTCGACGTGCCGACAATGCCGAGGCGGTCATGATGTCCTGTTTCGACGACGCGCTGCTGATCAACCATCTCAGCTGCGCCAACACCGCCTACCCCGCATCGAGTCTCCGTGCCGCGCACCGGACGATGCAGGTTCACCTCGAATGCCTCGTCGGCCAATGTCCGGCGAAGACCGCCGCGCACCACGCCCTCGAAGAGGCGGGGCACCTGAGGCCCGACTCGGGCAGGCAGCGACGATGACCGGCAGCGAAAGGTAAGTCGTAGGGGCCGTCAGCTCGGCACGTTGGTGATCTCGCTCGGTTCGGCGTGCAGGCGGCGAAAGCGGCTGCCGTGGAAGACGAGCGGGTCGATGTCGTGGCGGGTGGCCAGGCGGTGGATGCGGAGGATGACGACGAGGTGATCGCCCGCGGGGACCTGGGCCTCGATGACGCCCTCGATCCAGGCGGACGCACCGTGGATGAAGACGGCCTCACCGGTGCCTCGGTGCAGTTCGCTGGCGCGGAAGCGGTCGCCGTCCCGTGCGCCGAGCGCACGCGCGGCGTCGGTTTGGTCGGTGCCGAGCAGGCTCAGGCCGAGGTGGGTCGCGCGCTCCAGGCGCGGCCAGGTCGAGGAGCTGTTCTGCACGCAGAAGGAGACCAGCGGCGGATCGAGCGAGACGGGCACGAAGGTGCTCACCGCGAGGCCGTGCGGCACGCCGTCGACCTCGGCGCAGACCGCGACGACGCCGCTGGGGAAGTTGGCGAAGGCACGGCGCAATCCCGTTCCGTCGGCCGGTGTTTCGAAGAGTTCATGCATGGTCCACCGCCTTGCTCGCGTTCGCGTAGGAATCGGCGTCGGATCGAAGCGAATCACCTGCGCTGGGATCCCTCGATTCACTCGCGCTCGAAAGTCGTTCCCCCGAATCACGGACGTTCGGCTGCTCGGTGCTCGTACGACCCAGTGCTTGCACCACGGGCCGCCACCGGTCGGCGTACGCGCCGATCACTCCGTCCTCGGTGAAGGTCCGATCGGCCAGGTACAGACCCGGCAGCGCCGCGGTCGCGCCGAGTTCCGCCAGCACGGGCTTGAGCAGCAGGTCGGGAGCGAGCGCGTGCGCCGGTCCTGCGCCGAGCATCACCGGGACGGCCAGCACTCCCGCCAATCCCGTTCCGCCGTCGAATTGTTCGAGGAAGAGTTTGAGCAGCCCGGTGTAGGTCGCCTTGAAGGTCGGGCTGGCGAACACCACCAGCTCGGACTCCGCCACGGTGCGCACGGCGTCCGCCACCGCGGGATCACCCCAGCTGAGCAGCGCGGGCCCATAGGAAGCGAGCTCGAGCACGGTGGGTTCGACGTCGGGCCGCAGACCGCGGGCCACCAGGATGCCCGCGGCCAGCGTGCGGGACGCGGGTTTCGGATTGCCGACCACGACGGTGACTGTCACTGCTGTGTCCTTCCTTTCGCGTGCACGCGGCTGTCCCCAGTGCAACACCGGCCGCGAGGCGAAACGAGGGTTTGAATCTGTGCGATCGCATCGCGAGACGCGCGCGCACGGGTTCGGTCCGGCCGCCTACGAGCGGACTACCGACAACCGCGCCCGGAGCTCGGCTCAGTTACTGGATGAACGATCCGAACGAGCATCTCGGTCGACTCCGAGGAGCCCATGTGAACCCGATCGGGGGCGGACTCACGGGTTGCGCGCACCGGGATCGACATGCGAGCGCGACCTGTCGGTGCTCGGCATTAGGGTCGGCGCGTGGCTGGTTCGCGATATTCGTTCACGGCACGGGTGTGGGAGCACTCCGGCGAAGGCTCCTGGCATTTCGTGTCGCTGCCAGAGGAGATCGCCGACGACATCGAGGAGCGCTACGGGCATCGGTCCGGTGGGTTCGGAGCGATCCGCGTGCACGTCAGGATCGGCGCGAGCAGCTGGTCCACCTCGCTGTTTCCGGACAAGAAACGCGCCACCTACGTCCTGCCGGTGAAGAAGCCGGTGCGGGTCGCCGAGAACCTCGTCGCGGGTTCGGATGCCGAGATCGATCTGACGATCGCTCTCTGAGCGAGAGACGGTCATGGGCGACGCGCGCCACGCACTGGAGCATGCGGCGACCCCGACGGATCACGCCCACCAACTGCCGTCGGCCACACCCACAACCCAGATCCGACCCAGTCGCCCCACCACTGGATGCGAGCCACACCGGCCGGCAGGCGGTCAGCGGCCACCAGAGCCGCAGGCCGGTCATTCGACGAGGTAGGTCGCAGCGCCGACTCCTGCCCAGCCCATACCCGTCAGAAAATGCACTCCTGCACCATTCGCCGGGTAGCGACACCGACTCGCGTCTGGTCTTCCGCGCTCAGCCCGAGCAAGACGGGGTCGACGGGACCGGACAGATCCGCACCGAGAACCCTGCGCAATCCGTCCTGAGAGATCTTCTCCTCCACATAGATTCGCGCGACGCACTCGGATTGCTTCGGGGGAAGTCCCTTCCCCGCCAGCACCGTGGTGACGTCGGCCTGGCTCAAATCCCCGGCGGGCAGCGGGACGGTGGTGGTCGACGCCGCCGCCACGGTGGTCGACGCGGCAGTGGTCGACGCGGCCACGGTGGTCGACGAACCGGATGCCGTGCTCGAATCGTCCCCGCACCCCGCGAGCAGCGGCACCGCGATACACGCCACCGCGATCGTTCTTCTCATCCGAATTCCCTCGCTTCCAACGGTTCCCGTATGGCCGGGACCGTACCCGCAGCGAGGGGTCCGCGTCACAAGTCCATCGCGGCGCGCAGCGCGGTGTCCAACCGTTCCAGCACGTCGGACTCCATGTCATCGATGCGCTCGGCGAGCCAGCCGCGATAGATGCGGCCGATATTGCCCGCGTGCACCCAGCCGCGCCCTGGCACCTGGACCGCGAGGATGTCCTGCGGATCCTGGTCGAGCAGTTCGGCGGCGATCAGCCACTGACGCGGCGATTCGTTGATGCCGTCGCTACTGATGAGCACGACGGTACGACGCCGAAGCGAACCGTGCGGGTGATAGCTCCACAGTTCACCCCTGCGCACGCATCGCCTCCTCGGCGGCGGCCAGCTCCGCCTCGTCGGCCGCGGCCTCGGCCGCCACATCGACCACGGGACCGACGCCCGTGCGCACCGCTTCCCGGCGCGCGGCCTTGGATATCCACGCCGACGGTGACATACCGGCCCGTGCCGCCGCCTGTTCCGCGAACGACCAGGCCGCCTCGTCCAGCGAGAGAGTGACCTTACGCGTTGCCATACCATTTATCGTACCCGCGAGCGAGCACTCTGCCAGCGGGAACGCGGACGTACTGATACTATTGGCGCACTGCCAACAGAGAATCCGGGGACGAGCATGACGACGTGGAACCATCATCGGGTCGGCACGGGCGAACCGTTGGTGCTGGTGCACGGGGTCGGCAGCCGCTGGCAGATATGGGAGCCGATCATCGACACCCTGGCCGCCTCCTTCGAGGTGATCGCCGTCGATCTGCCCGGCTTCGGCGGCTCGGATCCGTTGCCGCACACGACCGTCGACGAACTCACCGACGCGCTCGCCGACTGGCTGGCCGCGGAAAACATCGAACGCCCGCACCTCGCAGGCAACTCGATGGGCGGCCTGATCACCCTGAAGCTGGGCGCGCGCGGATCGGCCCGCTCGGTCACCGCGTACTCCCCGATCGGGTTCTGGGACACCCCGGGCCGGGTGTGGTGCCAGCAGTCGCTCGGTAAGTCGGTCACCCTCGCTCGCGCGATGCGTCCGCAGCTGCCCAAGATTCTCGGCACCGCGGCGGGCCGCACGGCGTTCCTGTCCCTGATCTTCGGCAAGCCGTGGGCGTTGGACGCGGAGTTCGCGATCGGCACCGCCGAGGGAGCGATCGACTCGACCGGATTCCGAGAAGCGCTGGCCTCTTTCGCCGACGCGCGGCTGCCCGAGATCGGCGCGCTCGCCGACATTCCCGTCACCATCGCCTGGGGCAGCCGCGACGTCCTGCTCACCTACGCCACCCAGCACCGCAAGGCCCGCGCGGAACTGCCCAACGCTCGTCACGTCACCCTGCACGGCAGCGGGCACTCGCCATTTCCGGACGATCCCGAGGCTTGCGCCCGGGTGCTGCTCGACCAGCTGGATCCGAACCGCCGGTAGCGCGCGCTCGCCCCCCGGGACTTCGCGCGGAAATCCCGCAACAGCCACCGCAACCGAAACCGGCCGCGTCGATCGACCGGCCGCACGCCCCCGGCGAGAACAGTCGCGTCGGCACGACAGCTACAAGGCCGCTGTCGCGCACGTCACCCTCCGCCACAGCGCCCCGGCGAGAACAGCCGCGTCGGCACGACAGCTACGAAGCCGCCGTCGCGCACGTCACCCTCCCCCGCAGTGCGCCCGCGAGAACAGCCGCGTCGGCCACGCCTCACACGGGCCGAGGGTCCAACAACGTGTCCGCCGGTGCCGTCCCGAGCAACACCCGAACCGAATTTCCCCAGCGCTGCTGGAGGATTCGGTTGCGCTCCACGTTCCCGGTCAGCAGCGCCCGCATGGCCAGCCCGGTCATGATCTCGATGGTGAACTCGGTGATCGTCGGCACCCGTGGGTCATCGGGGAACTCGGCACGGAAGATGTCGCGAATGCTGGTGTGCATCAGCTCGAAGAGACGCTGCTCCAGCGGCAGGAAGGCGGCGCGCAACTCGGGATCGGTGCGCGCGCCGACCCAGATCTCCAGCGCGGCAAGGAAAGATTCCCCGCTGAACATGCGCATGGTGAGATCGACCGCGGTGGTGAGCCGGTCGGCATCGTCGGGTATCGCCGCGAATTCCGTTGTCAGCTGCTCCAATCGGCGCGCGGCGAGATGCTCGACGGCGCCGGCGAGCAGATCCGGTTTGGTCGGGAAGTGGTGCTGCAACGTGCCGCGCGGTACCCCGGCGCGGTTCTGCACCTCGAGCGTCGTCGTCCCTGCGTAGCCGACCTCGACCAGACTCTCGATCGCCGCGTCCAGGAGCCGCGTGCGCATTCGCGCGCGGCGCTGCGCCTGCGTCTCCCGGACGCGTTCCGGCATCGGGTCAGCGCCCCTGCCACTGCGGTTCACGCTTCTGCGCGAACGCGAGGGCGCCCTCGGCGGCGTCCTTGGAGAACAGCGCGGGCAGCGCGATCTCGCCCTGCTTGGCGAAGGACTCCGCCACCGACCAGTCCGGCGACTCGTCGATGATGCGCTTGCTCGCGGCGACCGAAAGCGGTGCGGCCGCGACGATTTCGGCGGCCAGCTCCAGTGCGCTCGCCAGCGCGGCGCCCGGCTCGGTGACCCGGTTGACCAGGCCGAGCTGGTAGAGTCGCTCGGCGCCGATGCGTCCGCCGGTCAACGCCAGCTCGGCCGCGATGGGCCGCGGCAGGCGCTGGGTCAGCCGCAGCACGCCGCCGCCCGCGGCCACCAAACCGCGCTTCACCTCGGGGATTCCGAATTGCGCGTCGCGCGCGGCGACGATCAGGTCACCCGCGAGCGCCAGCTCGAAACCACCCGCGAGCGCGAAACCCTCGACGGCCGAGATCATCGGCTTGGCGGGCGGTTTCGCCGCGATACCGAGCGGACCCCGCCGCTGCGTCATCGGCATCTCCCCTTTGGAGGCGGCGACGAGATCCATTCCGGCGCTGAAGGTTCCGCCCGCGCCGGTGAGTACGAGCACGCGCGCGCCGGCGTCGGCCTCGAATGCGTCGACGGCCGCCTCGATGGCCTGCGCGGTGGCCAGATCGATGGCGTTGCGGGCCTCGGGGCGGTTGACGGTCAGCAGCGTGATCGCGTCGCGGCGTTCGACGAGTACCTGATCGGTCATCGGGGGGTCCTCTCGGTGCGCAGGGTGAGCTGGTCGGCGGCGGTGATCTCGGCGGCCGCGCCGATCGGGTCGCCGTCGGTGAACGCCGCGATGGTCTCGGCGTCGGAAACCCGAACCAGTATGCGTGCACCCGCCGGGTTCAGCGCGCTGATCACCACCGCCTCGGGCTCGTCGGCGCGCTCCGGCGCGGGCCCCTTGCGGTAGGCGACGGTGTAGGCCTCGACGGTCGCCGGGCCGGTGTAGCCGGGCGCGGTGTCGCGGCGCGCGGCGGGCACCACGGCCTCGGCCGCGCGAAAGAGCTCGGCGGGCGGGCGCGCCGAGTACACGCCGACGCCGTGTTTGGTGATGTACCAGCCGAGCGCGGTCGCCAGGCCGTAGGACTCGGGGTCCTCGCGCAGCCGCGTGGCGAGGGTGGCGATCGAGTGGGTGGTGTAGTTGTTGCCCGGCCCGCCCGCGAAGGTCAGCCCGCCGGTGACCGAGAGCGGCCGTGCCGGATCGTCGATCGGCAGGCCGAGCGCCTCCGCCGCGACCTGCACCGCGACCGGGAAGCAGGAATACAGATCGATGTGGGCGACATCGTCGATGCCGATACCCGCTGCGCCGAGCGCGGACTCGCCCGCCGCCGCGATCGCGGGCGAGACGCTCATATCCGCGCGCTCGGAGACGAACCAGACGTCCGTGGCGGTCGCGCCGCCGTGCGGGAAGACCCACCGATCGCGCGGCACACCGGCGGCGTCGGCGGCGGCCGCGCTGCACACGATCAGGCCGGCGCCGAGATCCACCGAGAGGTTCGCGACGAGCAGCTTCGGGTACGGGGTCGACACCAGCCGGTTGTGCGATGAGGGCGTCGCCAGGTCGGCGGCGGACTGCGCCGCGGGCAGCCACGCGTACGGGTTGTCCTCGGCGACCGACGACAGCCGCGACCACAGCCCGCCGATGCGCTCGCGATGCGCGGCCTCGCTCAGGCCGAGCCTGCCGCGCAGCGCGGTTTCCATCAGCGCGTAGAAGTAGACCGGGCCCCACAGTCCGGCCGCGGTCTCCATCTCCGAGTTGGGCGCCTTGTCCGAACCGATCAGCTCGGTGGGCGCGGCATCCTCTGGCTGCTCGGGCCATTCGAGCCCGGCGCCCGCGCGAGTCGCCGCGTTCCACGAGGCCACCGACTCGGCTCCGGTGATGAGGGCGATCTCGGACTTTCCGTCGGCGATGGCCTGCGCGACCGTGTTCAGCAGCCGCTGCGGCGCGTCGCCGCCGAATCGCACGGACTGCACAGTGCGCTTCGGCGCGGCCCCCAGCTCGGCGGCGACCAGCGCGCCGAGATCCGGATACGGCTTGCTGACCGGGGCGACGGCGGCCACCAGATCGGCGGCCCGCAGCAGCCGATCTCCTGCGCCGCTGTCCGCCCCCGCGCGGCGCAGCGATTCGGTGGCGAGTTCGACGGGGCCGGGCAGCCCCGGATCGCCGGTTCTGTGCACGACCTGCCCGACGCCGACGAGCACCGGCGTCCGCGGATCCATTCCGGCTGGCAGCATTCTTCCTCCGCTCCGAATATTTACCGTCAGCATTGACGGTAATTTGGTTCGATTGAAGCAGACCGTCCCGACCAGGGCAATAGCCCGTGGACAAGAACTGACTCGAGAGTAAGATCCGGGCATGGGATCCCCTATCGCACTGCGGTTCGACGGCGACCGCGCCTACGTCAGCCTGGACCGCCCGGACAAGCACAACGGCCTGACCATCGAGATGCTCGGTGACCTGGTCGATGCCGCGCGAACCGTCGCGAAGCGCAAGGACGTGCGCGCGGTGATCCTGTCCGGCAACGGCCCCAGCTTCAGCAGCGGCCTCGATGTCGCCAAGGCGACCCGCGATCCGCTCGCGGCTGTGCGCAACTTCGTGCCGCTGCCGTGGCGCGGCACCAACACCTTCCAGGAGGCCTGCTGGGCCTGGCGGCGGTTGGAGGTCCCGGTCATCGCCGCGGTGCGCGGCCGCTGTTTCGGTGGCGGACTCCAGATCGCGCTGGCCGCCGACGTCCGCTTCGCGACACCCGACGCGGAGTTCTCGGTCATGGAGGCCAAGCACGGCCTCGTCCCGGATATGACCGGCGCGGCCACGCTCTCGCGATTGATCGGCATCGATAAAGCACTGCTGCTGACCATGACCGCCGACGTGGTCGACGCCGCCTACGCCGAACGCATCGGCCTGGTCACCGAGGTGACCGACGACCCGATCGGCGCCGCCGAGAAACTCGCCGAACGCATCGCGTCCCGCTCCCCGCACGCGGTGGCGGGCGCCAAGCGACTGTTCGAGCGGTCCTGGCACGCATCGGCGCGGCGCACCTTCGGAATCGAGCGCGCGACACAGCTGCCGCTGATCCTGCGTCTGGCCGCGAACCGAGATGGAAGATCACACAAAGAGGGCTTCATTTCGTAGAGACAAGATCGCAAGCCACCAATTTCCCCGGTTCGACTGCTAGCATTTCCGTCGATTTGCCAGCCATTCGAAATGTGCTTCGGTTCACATCGGGGGGTGGTGTATCGAGGCCCGTTTCGGCGAGACCCGGAGGGCCCACGACCTTGAACAAGACCGCAAAAATCCTGCTTTCGGCTCTAGCGGGTGGCACGGCCTTGCTTCTCACGGCAACTACCCCCGCCACGGCAAACCCAAACGCGATCAACCCGATTCCGGTGCTCAACGGCACCACCGGTCTGCCGAATCTGGCCGGTCGCAGCCGCGCGATGTTCCAGGTGACCGGCATGGCGAGCCCCAACAACACCCAGACCTACAACGTGCTCGGCACCGATCTGGGCATCATGTGGGACAACGGCCATGGCGAGATGCTCACCGCGTTCGGCGACACCGCCGGACTCGGCTTCCCCAACCTGCTCGCCGGCAGCATGTGGGCCTGGCGTAGCAACATCCTGGTCCGCAGCAACACCAAGGACCCGGCCAACGGCATCTACTTCGACAGCGTGGTGCGCGACGTCTTCGGACAGGCGCGCGATCTCATTCCGAGCCCGAAGATTCCGTTCATCGAAATCAGCCGCATCCCCACCGCGGGCATCGCGGTCGACGGCGTGCAGTACATGAGCACGATGTCGGTGAAGACCTGGGACAACGTCGGCGAGTGGACCACGAACTACTCGGGCCTGGCCGCCTCCGCCGACAACGGGGAGACCTGGGCGGATCTCGGGCACACCCGGCGCCCGAACGAGGGCGGCAACGCCAACTTCCAGATGAACGCCTTCCTGAAGAGCGGCGGGTATGTCTACGAGTACGGCACCCCCTCCGGGCGCGACAACATCGCGTTCATCGCGCGGGTGCGCGAGCACGACATCCAGAACTTGGGCGAGTACGAGTACTGGGACGGCGGCGGCTGGCGCAAGAACGACGTCAACGCCGCGGCGCCGATCATGTGGGGCGTCGGCGAACTGTCGGTCATGTGGAACGACTATCTCGGCCAGTTCATCTCGCTGACGACGGACGCGTTCAACTCGGTCGTGATGCGGCGGGCTTCCTCGCCCGAGGGTCCGTGGAGCGATCCGGAAGTCCTGATCGACACCAGGGAGTTGCCGTCGGCCTACGCCCCCTCGATCTTCCCGTACCAGACCGGGCGCGACCTGTACTTCATGACCACCGTGCACAGCCAGTACAACGTCGTCCTGATGCGCACCACGCTGTGATCATCGCGCCGTGACGCGTTCGGGGTGTCCGCGATTCAGCGGGCACCCCCTTTTTTCCTTCCCGGATCACTTGACCTCAACAAAGCTTCATGTACGAGGCTGGCCGCAGCACGCGACCGATCCGGAGGAACAATGACTTCTGCATCCAGCATCGCCCGCCCATCCGCCGACGTGACGGCATGGGTGCGGTCCGCTGCGCGCCCCGTGGTCGACACCGAACCGGACTATGTGGGAAAGGATCTCGACGAGCTCGTCGAGACACTCGGATCGGCGACGATCGTCGGGCTCGGCGAGTCGACCAGGTTCTCGCGGCAGACCTACGGCGTGCGGGAACGGCTCTTCCGCGCCTTGGTCGGCAGGCACGGGTTCCGCGGGCTCGCGATCCAGGACAGCGCGCGGTCCGGCGAGCGCATCGACGAGTACGTCCGCACCGGGGCGGGCGATCCGGAATCCGCGCTGGCCGGAGCGTGGCGCCCGCTGCGGACCGCCGAGATGGTCGACACGCTGGCCTGGATCCGGCTGTTCAACCAGCAGCACCCGGACGACCCGATCCGCGTCCTCGGCGTGGAACCGCCGCGCGCCGAACCCTCCGACTACGACGCGGTGCTGGACTACCTCCGCCAAGCCGCGCCGGACCGGCTGGCGCGCGCCGAAACCCATCTGAACCCGATCCGCACCGCACACCGAATCGACGAGCACGTCCAGCGCCATCAGGGCATTCACCCAGGACGCCCGTTCGCCGAGCACGCCCGCGACGCGCTCGCCCTGCTCGACGAGCTGCCCGACACCGCGGAGCACCGGCGGGCCCGCGCCCACGCCCGGCTGATCGCCGATTTCCACGAGCAGAGCGTCGCCGGGCAAGGCGGCTTCGCCCGCGACGAGCGGCCATCGGCCGAACGCGTCATCGAATGGCAGCGCGCGACCGGCGTGAAGATCGCGTTCTGGGACGGCATCGCCCACGTCAGCGCTCAGGCGCTCGGCGTCGGCTCGGCCGCGGGCGAGTTCCGCGGCACGGGCTCCCACCTGCGCGACCACTTCGGCACGGACTACGTCACTGTGGCCATCGGCTTTCACCACGGTGATCTCGGCATGGCCGAGGCGCCCAGGCCGCGGCCGGAGCTGGTCGACGCGGTGCTCGGCGAAGTGGATTTTCCCGCGTTCTTCGTCGACTTGCGCACGGCCGCAACGGAATCGGTGGACACCTGGCGTCGCGCACCGGCCGAGCTGCGCACCATCAGCGGGATCTACGACCCGAGCAAGGACGCCGAAGCACACATGGGCGTCCCCTCCCTGACGGGGGCGTTCGACATCCTCGTGCACATCCGCGAGACCTCGCCCGTGCACTGGCTTCCCGCGCCCTCCGAGTGAGCACCGGCGCGGTGCGTGCGGTGCCGCGCGGGAGCGGGCTTGTGCGGCTCAGACTCCGCACCTCCGGTGCTTTCCAGCGCGGTGCCGACGGTCCGCCCGAACACGGCGGTTCCTAGACTCGCCCTATGGATGCGGCCGATTGGGACGAGCGCTACGCGCAGAGTGAATTGGTCTGGGGCGCACCGCCGAACAGCACCGTGGTGGAGCACGTCTACGGGCTGGACCGGCGCGCGCCTGTGGGGCCCGACTCCGCCGAAGGCGAGGATCTCGGTCTGCCGCGGGCGCTCGACCTGGCCTGCGGCGAGGGACGCAACGCCGTCTGGTTGGCCACGCACGGCTGGCAGGTGCACGCCGTCGACTATTCGCAGGTCGGCATCGACAAGGGGCGGACCGTGGCCACGCGGCTGTCCCGATCGGTGCGCGGACGAATCACCTGGCAGTGCGCCGACGTCACCGATCTCGACGCCGCCGGGATCGCAGGCCCCTACGAGCTGGTGCTGATGGTCTTCCTGCATCTGCCCGCCGAGCAGCGCCGCGCCGTGGTGCGCCGCGCCGCGGAACTACTCACACCGGCGGGCACGCTGCTGATCCTCGGGCACGACACACTGAACCTGACGGAGGGCTTCGGCGGACCGCAGGACCCGTCGATCCTCTTCACCCCCGACGACATCATCGCCGACCTCGGTTCGGATTCGGGTCTCGAGATCCACATCGCGGACCGGGTGCTGCGCCCCACCGAGGGCCGCGACGCGATCGACGCGCTGGTCATCGCGACCAAACCCGCGCCGGAACCCTCGGAAACCGAAGCCTCGGCCTCCTGATCCAGCACAGCTGCACGCCGACCGCGAGACACAGGCCGACCCGGCGACCGACATACCTACTCCGACCAGCGCCGCAACCACGGCTGCACGGTCGCCGCGATGGTGTCGAATCCGGCGCGGAACGAGTGCGGCTGACCGGGGATCACGCGCACTTCGGCGGCGTCGGCCGCCTCGGGCACGCCGAACGGGTCGTTCGCCCCGTTGATCACCACGACCTCGATGCCGTCCGCCGCGAGCAGCTCCTCGCGCCGCGACTTCTCCGGCTTACCCGGCGGATGCAGCGGAAACGAGAGCGCGAGCACGCCGCGGGCCCGCGCGGCGACCGCCGTACGGCAGGCGACCCGCGCCCCGTTGCTGCGCCCGCCGAGGATGACGGGGACGCCGCGAACTTTCTTGCGCAAAGCCGCCACGATCTCCAGCCAGGCTTGATCCTGCTTGTCCGCCGAGCCCGGCGCCCGCCGCCCCGCGACGCGATAAGGCTGCACCACCCTGGCCACCGCGCCGCCCAGCTCCAACGCCGAATCGCGCACCACCAAAAGATCTTTCGCGTCCACCCCACCGCCCGCACCGTGGGTGAGCAGCAGCAGGAAGGCCGGTTTGCGCGGCCGGTCGAGCTCGATCTCGGCGGGACCCGCGCTCGTCTCGATCTGCACACCTCACCGTAGCCGCCTACCAGCGGAGAGCGCAGATGCAGCGCTCAGGGGCTGTTTATCGCGTCACATTGCTGGCCGCCGTCTTTGCCTGCCCCTTACCGGCCGGTAATATGGCGCATAAGTTACCCGCGAGTAGCATGCGGAAATCCGGAAAACTACCCCGGTGGCGACAACGGGCGGGAACGGCAACCAAACCGACCGCACCAACTCAACGGAGAGTGAGTACAGACCATGGGTCACTACAAGAGCAACGTCCGCGACCTGGAGTTCAACCTCTTCGAGGTCCTCGGACTCGGCTCCCTGCTCGACGCAGGCGCCTACGGCGACCTGGACAGCGACACTGTCAAGGAGATGCTCAACGAGGTGCGTCGCCTGGCCGAGGGCCCGCTGGCCGAGTCGTTCGTCGAGGGCGACCGCAACCCGCCGACCTTCGACCCCGAGACTCACGTCGTCACCCTGCCGGAAGCGTTCAAGAAGTCCTACCGCGCCCTCGAAGAGGGTGAGTGGATGAAGGTCGGCGTCCGCGAGGAGCTGGGCGGCCTCGGCGCTCCCGCAAGCGTCGTCTGGGCACTGAGCGAAATGATCCTCGGCGCCAACCCGCCCGCTCAGATGTACGGCGCAGGCCCCGGCTTCGCGCAGGTGTTCTACAACAACGGCACCGACGAGCAGAAGAAGTGGGCCCAGATCATCGCCGAGCGCAACTGGGGCGCCACCATGGTGCTGACCGAGCCGGACGCCGGCTCCGACGTCGGCGCCGGCCGCACCAAGGCGATCAAGCAGGAAGACGGCACCTGGCACATCGAGGGCGTCAAGCGCTTCATCACCTCGGGTGACTCCGACGACCTGTTCGAGAACATCATGCACCTGGTGCTGGCTCGCCCCGAGGGCGCGGGCCCGGGCACCAAGGGTCTGTCGCTGTTCTACGTGCCGAAGTACCACTTCGACTTCGAGACCCAGACCCTGGGCGACCGCAACGGTGCTTTCGTCACCAACGTCGAGCACAAGATGGGCATCAAGGTCTCGGCCACCTGTGAGGTCACCTTCGGCGGCCACGGCGTGCCCGCCAAGGGCTGGCTGGTCGGCGAGGTGCACAACGGCATCGCGCAGATGTTCGACGTCATCGAGAACGCCCGCATGATGGTCGGCACCAAGGCCATCGCCACCCTGTCGACGGGTTACCTGAACGCGCTCGACTACGCCAAGCAGCGCGTGCAGGGTGCGGACCTGACCCAGATGACCGACAAGGCCGCGCCGCGCGTCACCATCACCCACCACCCGGACGTGCGTCGTTCGCTGGCCCTGCAGAAGGCGTACGCCGAGGGCCTGCGCGCCATCTACCTCTACACCGCCGCGCACCAGAACGCCGACGTGGCGAACCTGGTCTCCGGCGCCGACTCCGACGTGGCCTTCCGGGTCAACGACCTGCTGCTGCCGATCGTCAAGGGTGTCGGTTCCGAGCGGGCCTACCAGTACCTGACCGAGTCGCTGCAGACCTTCGGTGGTTCGGGCTTCCTGCAGGACTACCCGGTCGAGCAGTACATCCGCGACGCCAAGATCGACTCGCTGTACGAGGGCACCACCGCCATCCAGGCGCAGGACTTCTTCTTCCGCAAGATCGCCCGTGACCGCGGTGTCGCGCTGGCGCACGTGGCGGGCCAGGTGCAGAAGTTCATCGACTCGGAGGCGGGCAACGGCCGCCTGAAGGGCGAGCGCAAGCTGCTGGCCACCGCGCTCGAGGACGTCCAGACCATGGCGGCGACCCTGACCGGCCACCTGATGGGCGCTCAGGAGCAGCCGTCCGAGCTGTACAAGGTCGGCCTGGGTTCGGTGCGCTTCCTGCTCTCCGTCGGCGACCTGCTCATCGGCTGGCAGCTGCTGCGCCAGGCCGAGGTCGCCATCGCGGCGCTCGACGCGGGCGCCTCCGGCTCGGATGTGGCCTTCTACAACGGCAAGATCGGTGTCGCGCAGTTCTTCGCGCGCAACGTCCTGCCCGAGTTGACCGCCACCCGCGCCGTCCTGGCCAACCTGGACAACGACATCATGGAGCTGGACGAGGCCGCCTTCTAAGGTCTCGCCGACACCGTCGAAACACCGCGAGAGCGGCCCGGATTCGTCCGGGCCGCTCTTTCGCGTTCGGGACATGGCGGGTCCCACAAGGTCAACCTCGCCCGAAACCGCAACGGGCAGGCAGAATGTTCGAGGCAGACCGCGCGCCACAGAAGGGACCCGTCCGGATGAACCGATCGCTGTCCGCACTCGCCAGAGCCGGGGCCGTCGCCGCGGCCTGCACGGTCGTGTTGGCAGGCCCCGCCGCCGCCGACCCGAACAACGTGAATCCCATTCCGGTGCTGAACGGCTGGCGCGGACTGCCGCAGCTGCCCGGGCCGACCAAGGCGGTCTTCCAGATGACCGGCATGGACAGCCCGAACCGCACGCAGAACGTGAACGTGCTCGGCACCGACCTCGGCATCATGTGGGACGACGGCAGCGGCCGGATGATCACCGCCTTCGGCGACAGCGCCGGGCTCGGCATCCCCAACCTGCTCGCGGGCAGCATGTGGGCCTGGACCTCGAACGTGCTGTTCCGCAGCACCACCAAGGATCCGTCGGGCGGCATCTTCTTCGACAGCGTCGTCCCGAATCCGTTGCCGAGCCCCAAGATTCCCGGCATCGAGATCAGTCTCATCCCCACCGCGGGCATTTCGGTGGGCGGAGTGCAGTACATGAGCCTGATGTCGGTGCGGGAGTGGGGCGATCACGGCAGGTGGAACACCAACTTCTCCACCCTGGCCACGTCCGGTGACGGCGGCCAGACCTGGGCGCCGCTCACCACCACCCGCCGCGCGAACGTGGACGGGCACGAGCGCTTCCAGCAGAACGCCTTCCTGAAGCACGACGGCTACGTCTACCGCTACGGCACCGCCCCTGGCCGCAACAACCCCGGATTCGTCTCGCGGACAAGGGAAGCCGACATCGCGAACATCGACTCCTACGAGTACTGGGACGGCGGCGCGTGGAAGCCGAACGATCCCTTGGCCTCGGCGCCGATCGTGGACGGCGTCGCCGAGTTGTCGGTGATGTGGAACGACTACCTCGGCCAGTTCGTCATGCTGACAACGGATCCGGCGAATTCCGTCGTCCTGCGGACGGCTTCGTCGCCGCAGGGGCCGTGGAGCGCGCCGCGGGTGCTGATCGAGGCCGCGTCGCTGCCGACCGCTTACGCGCCGATGATCTTCCCGTATCAGACCGGGTCGGATCTGTACTTTCTGCTGACGGTGCACACGCAGTACAACGTGGTGCTGATGAAGACGCCGCTGTAGGTACCGCGAATACGAGAACGGCCCGGGGTGTTCCCGGGCCGTTCTCGTATGCAGGAATGCGCCCGTCGCCTCCGACCTCCACCCGACACTGGCAGCCCGCGGCGCTGACAGCCTCGTGGCGGCACGGCCGTGCCGCGCCTACCGCGATCAGGGCAGCGACTAGCGACCGCTGGAGCCGGTGCCGATCAGGTTGCCGAGGCCGACGAGCAGGTTGGAGGAACCTGCGCTCCAGCCGTCGAGGTAGGGGTTGACGTAGCCGTCCGCGACCGGAAGCGGCTTCACACCGCCGGAGCCGGTGACAAGCAGGTTGGTCAGGCCGGTGCCGAAGTTCGAAGAACCGGCGCCCGAACCGGTGGTCTCGCCCGCGGTCGGCAGGGGCTTCACGCCACCCGAACCGGTCGCCAGCAGGTTGGTCAGACCGGTGGCGAAGTTGGACGAACCAGCGGCCGAACCGGTCTCCGCCGACGCCACACCGGAACCACCAAGGACGATACCGGCGGCGACCACAGCGATGCCGAGCACGCGAATCTTGCTCATGGAATTCTTCTCTTCCTCGAAAATCTTGGTCGACAACACAGTGCGGTCGACGCGCCTATGTCTATCACGCAATATTTTCGGGCCACGACGTGATGATGAACGCATCGCAAATGATCAGTTACGAGTAGTTCACCTTCGCGGGTTCCGACGCGTGAACTCGGCCCTCGGCACTCCTGCCTGAATCTCCGCGCTGACGTGCGGCGATGGCGAACCTTACGCGACATCGGGTTCGCGCCGATTGCCAGCCGTGCGGCAAATACTTCCGCGCAGAAGGGATTTCGAAGCTGCTGATATCCGATCGCGCTGATTGGATGGGTTGTTCAGCGCGGTATCGCGAGTAGTGTTTCAGCAAACTCGAGGACTTCCCGAAACGAAAAAATGCCCCGCCTCGATGAGGCGGGGCGTATTCGAGCTATGCGCTCACTTCGTCAGGTCGAGGTTCGCCGAACCGGTGATGAGCGTCTCCAGCAGCTTGGTCGTCGACTCCGAGGAACCGGCGTCCGAGGCGGTGGGCTTCGTGGCGGAACCGGTCGCCAGGTTCTCGGCCAGCGCGGTCAGCGCCTCCGACGAACCAGTCTCCGCCGCGGTCGACTTCGTGGCGCCGGCCGAGCCGGTCGCCAATGCCTCGACCAACTGGGTCGTGAACTCGGCCGAACCGGTGGTCTCGGCGCCGGCCAGCCCGGAGCCTGCCAGCACGATTCCGGCAGCGGCGGCGAAAGCGAAACCGAACGAACGAATGATCTTCATCTTCGAAATATCCCCTTGGAAGTTATCCTCCGTCGGCAACCCGTTGGCGGCCGACGGGATTGTTCTATCACAGGGGTTCGAGTGTTAACGATGAACCGGTTGCAATTCAAACGGTGGGGAGTAACCCCGATTTTGCGAGCAACTCGGGATGAAAGGTTCGCAATCGGACGGCTCACGCTTTACCGCGGTCGATATCGCCCTCCGAACGGCTAAATCCGCAGCGCGAGCGCATCGCCGCGCCACGCCGTCCTACCAGGGCAGATACCTTGCAATCCGGACGCAAGCCGCCAGCTTGCCGAACGGAGCATCCTCGTCGCCGACCATCGACGCCAGACCTTCAGCCGACCACAAGCCCGCGAAGTTACTGACGGGTCGAAGCCCAAATCCGGTAGTGAGATCTATTTCACAAAATCGATATGTAACGTTTCACCTGGGCGAATACTGGGAACAATTCCGGCAAGCCTTTCGACAGCATTCCCACGGTTTGCAAGACTCAGTCCGAGGTTTGCAAATCAATTCCTCCGCGATCACTACTCGATCGAGCCCCCGGTACACGATTCCGGAATAGGTCCTCGCAACGACTTCGCACGCCTCGCAGCGGTTGCGGCCACCGCGAGGCGTGCGGGCGCGTTGCGAAGAGGTCGCCTGGAAACGACAAAACGCCCCGCCTCCACAGCGGGGAGACGGGGCAGTCCAGGTCAGGCGGGGAGGCGCTCAGAGTTCCTCTTGCAACGAGGGTGGGATCTCGTAGCGGGCCGCCGGAGGTTCCTGGCCGGGAACGTGCAGGCGCAGGAAGCCGCGCAGCTCGTCGATGTGCTGTTGGAGAGCGCGGATCAGGCGGATGGCGTCACGGAAGCGCTTCTTGTCATCGACCGCCTGGCTCTCCAGAGTCTCTATGCGAGCGCGCAGTTTCGCGACTTCACGCGCCTGCCAGGCGGTGACGGCGCCGATCACCGTGGCCGCGGCGGCGCCGAACGCCTGCACGAATTCCGGACTCAACCAGCTCTGCGCCATTCATCGTCCGCCGTCCTGCCGATCGACCGGCGTGACCGCAGGCCGAATGACTGCGCCCGCGATCACCGGAGTGAGCAGGCCGTAGATCGTCAGTACCGACTCGATCCACGAGACATCGATCCGATGGCCGACGACGAAGGCGATCACCCCGGTGATCGCGACGAGCACCGAGCGGATCAGCGCGGGCTCGGGAAGTTTGGTGAGGAACATCAGATCTTTCCTTCCATGGCGTCGAGCAGACGGTCGACCTTGAGTTCGAGCGCCTTCAGACGCTGCTCGTTGCGATAGTCGGCGGCGTCGGAATTGAGCACATAGCCGGCCACCGTGTCCCGGTACTCGGAATCGGCCACCCGAGACTGGAATCCGTAGGTCAGCTCGAAGTGCACCCGGCGCAGCTTGTCGAGCAGTTCGCGCTGTTCCAAGTCGGAAAGTGCCACCAGCACACCGCCTTTCAATCGTTCCGCGACATCGGCGCGGAATTGGTCCATATCCATACCGCCCGGATCCCACTTGCCTTGTTTGGATCCGGCCCATTCCTTGTGGCCGATCACCCGATCGGCCCCGTGGCCGAGCCTGCGCAGAATCGCCGCGCAGCAGCCCACATACGCGTCGTATTGCTCGCGCGACCAGCCCTCGGTGCCGTTGTTCACGGCTTCGATGCCGATGGTGTGGAAATTCGCGTCGTCCTCGGGCAGCCCCGGCCAGCGGCCTACCCCGGCGTGCCAGGCAACACCTGCGGCGACGACCGTGACGGTGCCATCCCGGTCGAGATGCAATTGCGACAACGGCCCCTCCAAATGCGCAAAGCCGTAAGCGATTTCGGATGTCGGCGTATTGGAACCGCCGGTGTGATGGGCGATGACGCCCCAGATCTCACCGAAATCGCCGTGCCCGCGCTCGCGCCAGCCGGGGAATTCGACCACACGCAAACCCTCCTCACGGAGGACGTCCGCCAACCAGACGGGATCACCGGTCCAAGACATGGCTGTCCTGCCTTTCCAATAGTTCGATGGACGAATAAGTCGCCGCGGGCATCGAAATAGCTGTGCGGACGCGATATTCGCGTCGGCGAAGGCGCCGACGGCCCAGCACGCCGACGCCTTCGACTCGGGCTTGTTACTCGCCCGATCCCGCGTTCGGCGGGAAGGCGTCGTACATGCTCTTCTTCCACCACAGGAGGTAGTCGGTGTTCATGAACGGGATCGCGCCCTGAAGGCCGGATTCGACGTACTCGAACTCACTGGGTTCCTCTCCCGGCGACGTCGGATCAGTCCGGGAACCCTGGCGGATCAGACACCGCTCGATGCCGAACGTGAAGTCCTCGGTACGCCAGTAGGTGGCGATACCGCTGGGGACACCGCCGCCGGGGAAACCGCCGACAACTAGCCCGCCGCCCGGCTCGGCCCACACGAGCTGGCCACCCGCGGGCACCTCGATGCTGGTCCACTCCGTGCTCGGGACGATGGGGATGCGAACAATTCTTGTCATGGAACAACTCCCATGATCAGGGCAGGTGCGAAACGCTCCCTGCCGAACCCACCACCGCGCGGTCGCGCGTGGTGCTCCGTCGGTGCACCCGTTCCACCGCACATGGCGGTGCTTCGGGGCATGCCGTTGAAGTTCGTAGATGTGGTCCCGGGGATGCCCGCTCGGGACTTTCGCAGAGTCGGCTCGGCCGAGGCCCCGCTGATCGCCGAGGCGATCCTGTCGAGCACTTCGACTAACTTCTCCCTTATGGGATCTATGCTCTCCTGGGTTGCTGTGCGAAGCGGGACACCGCAGGCCGTACTAGATCAACTGGGTCTTCACGACACCGGAATCCACCACACTCCCGGCACTTCACAGTTCGCAGGGGCGACTATGCGCAATGGGTGGTACGTGGTGATCGACTACGAAGTCGAACCGCCCGGCTACCTCGCCAAGATGCATGCACTCCAACACCTTTCGAGCGGGATAGCCGAGTCGGAGGTAATCGCCTGCTACGAATCGTCCTACGGATCCACCAGCGGTGTCGCGGCATGGACTGGCGGGCAGCGAATTTGGAGCGTGATCCACGATCCGGCACAGGCAGAGGGGCCGAATCACGTTCTCGGGGAGGGCGAACCTCCAGTAGAGTTCGCCGCTCTTCTCGCAAAGGCGTGGGACGACAACAGTCGCAGCGACGGCATCGACTACGTGTTCGACGCCCCAATTACCCTCGCAGACAATCTCACCGGGTTCTATGAGAACCGTAAACTTCCCCGCGGTTCCAAGATCACCGTGCTCGCTTGACTCGCCCGTTCGTGACTTTTCCGGGACAGACGGATTCGAGAGCGAAGCCAACGTACGTAACCGCGCCGACGTCCCTGCCCGTCGCGCTGCGAGACGGTTACGACAACTGTCGTCGAACCCAGTCCGGGATCGCACTGCCCGGACGGCTGAAGGCTGTGAACTCCGCACGCAAATCATCGACGGATGGCGAGGGCATCCACTCGGAAATCTCCGAGTTCGAAAACGCCGCCCGATAGCGGTCCGGATCAGCGATCGAAATCTGGCCGCTCAACCAAGTTCCGGTCTCCGCGTCATACGAAGCACGCTTGTGCTCGGTCAGCAACTGAAGCAGACCCTCGGACGGGCGCACGTTGTCCACCGTCCCGTCGACCCGCCGCACCTGCACGCCCGCTGCGCCCGAAGCACCAACCAGCGTCACCCACAGGAGCGCGAAATCCCAGCCGTCGCCGATCATTTCGACGGCCTCGGTAACCAGGGCACGCTCGATGACATCGATACCGACCGCGTCGGGCGCCCAAGACTCCCACCGCGCGGCGATCCCTTCATCGGACAGTTCGCGATTCACCAGGCCGATTATCTGTTCCACTACCGCAGGTGGCTGCGTATCACAGAACAGGATGATATCCACCCCGGCGACCTCAGCCAGCCCACGCTCCCGGGCCAACTGTTCCGCATAACCCGACCGAACCGCGTGAACATAACTGTTCATCTTCCGACGAAAGTCCTCGCTCAACACCGCGACATCACCATCGCGATACGACCGCTCCTCCACCATCACCAACGCCAACCGGCCATCCGGCCCAACTGAGACCTGGTCGATACGATCGTGCTCGTTCACCGTCATCGGTATACCTCCGCGTCCCGCCGACCGGCCAGGACGTCTTCGTTTCCATCCGCGCGAATACGGGGTGCGCAGAAGCTGGTTGTGATGTGGTTACGTCGAATCCGTCCGACTCATATGCTCCGTACCAACTCCACGAGAGGTTGTCAGGGTATGAAGGCAGCGCTTCCAGCAAGGATCGAATCTCACCCGGATCCTCTTCCCAATCGAACACAGCAGCGAGCCCTCGCGCCGAGAGCGCACGGATCAAGGCACTCCAGGGATCTCCATCCGTAGCAGCCCGAACTCCCCGCACCACATCCGGTTCGTCAGGTGCCAGCAGCTTCGCGATCGAGACCATGGACTCCTGCGCGTTCCCGGGACTCATATCGTCCTCCTCATCTCCAAATTGGCACTGCAGTTAGCAGCGGCCTCACAACCGCAATGTCGTCAGCAGCGCAAACTCCGCTACAGACTTACTACTTCACTCCGTGTCAACTTCTGAGGTCTGCATACCGGGGAAACTGCGTGTCACAGAAGAGGACGATATCCACCCCTGCGATCTCAGCCAGCCCATGCTTTCGGGCCAGCTGTTCCGCATTTGCCGGGATCGTCCGGTCGTAGGGCCCACACGCCACTCCGCAACCGCCTGCGCCACCTGGATCGCGCAGGCGATATCTACTCGCCTCAGCCGGTCTGGGCGCTAGTTGCTTCCCTTGGCGGCCGAGTAGTCAGGCAACAGGTTACCCAACTCTTGCTCGAAAAGCGTTGCACGATCTATTGAGTCCAGGCGCCCGACCTTCTCTCTATCGAGGTACCAGCCGAGCAATTCGACTGCTTGACGCGGGCGCCCGCTCAGCACCGCAAGGACCGCCACACCACGCAGCAGACGAGGGCTGGGATTGAATCTGTCCTGATGAGTTGGTTCTCGCGCGACAATAAGTAGCTGATCGACACTGATACGCTGATCGAACCAGTCGCGGACCTTACCCCGTACGTAGCGAACGAATTCGTCGACGCCGTCACCACCAACATCGAACATGTGAAATGTTCGATCGATCTTCCGTGGCGTATCGAGCGATCCGAAACCCACCATTTGGAGGTAATTGAAGTTCAAGTACTCCGCAGGCTTGTAGCTGCTGTCCAAAGCAGTGACGGGCAGCTGTTTCACAATCTCCGCAACGGCGTCCGACAGCAGATAGGCATACCCTGAAATTCTAACGCCTTCGCTGGAAGGATCGTCGACCACCAGCGCTTCGATAGCCCCCTTGGTCATGCCCGGAATACCGATTCCGTCATTGACGAACCAGACTTTATGCGCAGCCGGCGAACCGCGCTGACCGTCGCCGACTTCGAAGGTCGCGTATAAGACGTACCCCTCGACGGCTATCGCCTGCCGCAACTTATCGATAATCATCGCAGCAGCGTTCGGGCGTCCACGCTGGGCCATCTACCCCACCTTCCTATGGATCCAACTCCGACCGTTACGGATAGGACCAAGACAGTCATGGCATTTTGCTATCACCTTGTCGTGACAGCCCGATGTCGCCACCCGTCAAACCGGCAGAACCGAGCCTCTCAGGCCGATCTGGGGCCCAATCCTACAGCGCCACCCCATCGGGCTACGCACCATCAAGCCGCAGCATAGGTCAAGGAGTGGAGTTCCTCTGCCCGTACAGCATTACCCGGGCGGTCATTTCCGTCGTGGATATTTACCGTCAGAGACTGATTCGCCCACCGGCGGCGACCGGAGTAAGCGCCGCGAAACGGATTGACTGACCCCACAGGCGGAGACAGGGGAACGACTGTTGTGGCAGCGAGGCCGAGGTCGCTACGAGCAACAATTCCTCCATTCGCCAACGCGTCCGTAGCATCCGGAACAACCTGCCCCGTTGCGCGAAGTATGAAATCGGTGGCGGCCTGGCGGGCTCGAGTGATCATTGCCTGAACATGCCGCCCTTGAGCCGCATCTCGCAGAGCGAGTTCCTCGGCAAGAGCATTCCATGCAAGGAGCTTGGAATTCGTCAGCTCCAACTGTTTGGTTTTCTTGTTCTTACGAACAAAGGGACTGTAGTTTTCGCTGAACTCCTCTGCCGCCTTGGCCAGCACTGCGTCGGTGGGCCGGTATGCGACCTCACCTGGCCACTGCTTCCCGGTGCCGTTCCATCGAATCGTTTCGACCCTGTCGACTACGACATCGTCAGGATCGAAGCCCGCGTCCTCGAGCCTCTTTCTCAACTCCACATTCTTTGGGTCGAACTGGAGCCTCTGATCGCCGCTCTGATAGTGTGTATATCCGGGACGCTGGTTCGGCTGATAGTCGGCATTCCATCCCTTGGACTCCACAAATACGAGTTTGCCGTCCGGAGTTCTCGCGATGAAGTCCGGTTTGAATCCATCCTTACCGACACCGGGCGCGATGATGTTTACTTCGTTGCCTGTCGCAATGATTTCGTATCCATCGAGCTCGAGCTTTGCTCGGGTAAGCGCATCACCGACGAAGCCCTTGGCACCAGAAGATTCCCGGCCCGTTAGATTCGAGTCATCCCACCGGTTCGATCCGTCCGGCGAGATCGGCTCCATGCCAGAGTGCGAGGCCGGTGGCGTGGCCAGTTCCAGCCTACGATTCCACTCAGCTTTCGAAATCCCTGGTGGATGGATGTCGACCACCGAAACGGGCCAATGCCGCCCTGGCTCACCAGGCAGATCAGTGCCTGCACGGTCGTCCAAATGCGAGCCTTCACTCGCGTTCGGATCACCCTCGCGCCTGCTAGCACCGTCGAGGCCGCCGGTTCTCGGGGTTCGAGCATTGTCGATCGCCGCGAGGACTTCCTCAGCCGTCAGCCACTCGCCCTCGCCGCTCCTCCTGGGATTCAGCGTCTCTTGTAGCGCCCGTAATTCTCTGAGAGCGTCGATGATCTCGGCTTCGCTCTTGCCGGCCCCGACCATCTTGTTGATCAGTTGTTCTTCGCCGGCGCGCCCGCCGCGCTTGAACGCACCCAAACCTTTTGGGCCAGGGATGAGGAAAGTGGCGGCGGTCAGGACGCCTTTGGTTATCGATACTGTGCTGTCTTCGGCTAACTCATCGGTGTTCGTTCCCGCCACCATCGCCTGAAGTGCTTGCCAACGTTCATGGCCATCGCCCTTGAACAAGGGCTTCAACGATTCGACGGTCTCTCCGGCGATGTCGTCCGAGGTCACCAGAGGATCGCCAGGTAGTAGAACGTTGGCAGCGGCACCCAGGTCGGTCAACCCGAAGAATGCCCGACCCGCTCCGTAGACGACCTCGTAGGTTGTGTCGACAATCTTCTCGGTACGGGTCCGTTTGTCGGCCGGCTTCTGGCGGCTGAGGACGTTGCCGTCGATGTCATAGACCGTGACCCCGAGGTGGACATCGAGGCGGGAAATGGTGGTCTTGCCTTCGGCGTCGGTGGTGATTGTGTCGCGGTACCACTCACCAGGCTTGTTGCCACGGAATTCGTCGGTGAGCTTGCCGCTCTCATCCATGCGGAGTAGGTGCACACCCGTATCGGTCGGCTGGGTGCGCGTCAGGACCGGCTTGCCCTGGCTGTCCGGTGCGACTTCCCACCTATTGCCGTCTACTGTCCGCCAGCCATAACCGTCGCTGTCGATCTGACCAGTGAATGTGCTGACCAGCCCGCCATTTCCGTCTCGGGTGGTGGCCGAGAACGTCTTGTTGCCGTAGTTGTCGACGTGGACGTTGTCGTAGAGGCCGTTCTTGTTCGCGACACCTAGGTCGGTGCCGATCCTGTTGCCCTGCTGGTCGTAGGACGCGGTGGCCGTAGTCTTGTAGTCGGATGACATCCCGAATTCGTGACTCGGCCTGCCCGAGGTCGATGCTCCTGGATTGAAGTGCTGGCCGTAGACCTCGCTACCTTGCGTGTCTTTGCCTGCATATGAGGATGTGCCGGACGAGTCGTCGTTCCACCGTTGCCACCCTCCCAGTCCGTTGCCCGCGACCCGCGAGTTCGTAGTGCTGCCATCAGGATTGGTAATGACTTGGTCGACAGTCTGATTACCATTACCTGCAGGGATCGTGTTCACTACGGTTCGCCCGTCGGGCAACGTGGTGGTCCACGTATCGCCTTCCTTGCGGCCAGTGGTGTCGGGCAGGCCGTAGATATCTGTCACGGCTCATCGCCTCCTCAAAGGTTTCAGGCGCGCCGAATCCGACTCGAAATGCCGTAAGAGCCAGCCGATCTCAGATGGGCGGCCGCAGTGCGCAATTCGGCCTGACGATTACGACGGAAAGGACAATTGACCGGCCCTGTCACGAGCCGGAAAGTGGCGTGCTCGCGGCCGTTCGCCGACTTCGGGCGCACCCGGTTTCCAGCTGAGTGCGTCGAAGCTCGATACCCCGGGCGCAGAACGATGGCGGGGCAGCGAGCTCCGGTGTGTCCGATACCGACAGTTCGGCAGTATTTGGAAGCGGTCGTCGGACACGGCTCATCGCCTCCGATCAAGGGGCGTCGAATCCGCCGAGCAGACATCGGCCGCCGAAACCGTCGAGCAGCTGCGCAGTTGCGTCGTTCGGGAGAACGGCCGCACGCCTAGAGTGGGTGGGAGCGGCCAGGGTGATCAGGTGATCCGCAGATAGGTATTGGCCGCGTTGATCGTGGCCGTCGAGAATGAGGGCCACTGACTGGTATCGGTGACCTCGAGCGTGATCCGATCGCCCGCGGCTACCGCGACCGTGGCGCTCGCGGTGGCCGGATTGGCCGATGTGCCGGTGGCGATGACCGTGCCATTCTTTCTGAGGCGCACGGCAATCACGTTCGCAAACGTTCCGACCGTCCAGCCGACACTGCCGACGATCGTGGCCGAGGCGTGCGCGCCCTGGCTCACCAAAGCATTGGTATCCACGGTCGAGCCGGGATAGTTCGCGGTGTCCGCGGTCCAGTTGATCACCTGCACCCAGGCGTTCTGGGTGGCGGGCCCGGGCTGGGTCCCGCTCTTGTTCATTCCCGACGGCCGGAAACCGGGCACGGCGGTCGCCGTCAGGCTGCCGCCACCTGTCAATGGCGCGGAAACCGACACGGGCGGAAGGACGAGCACACCGATCATGGTGGCCGTGCCGTGGAACGCCGACACCGCACCGGAATGCGGTACGACGGTGGCCGACAACTCGCCCGCGCCACGCGCGATCGCGTTGATCGCCGCTGCGCGACCAGCACTACCGAATCCGGCGGTAACCAGCACCTTCGCCGAAAGCCCCGCCGCGACTTGCGCACGCGCCGAACCACCGCTCTCGAAGCCGACGGCACCGGACTGGCTCGGGGCGTACTGGGCCGCCAATTGCCCTGACGCACTGCTGATTCCCTGTGCCGTGACAGATGCCGTCGTCGGCGCGAGCAGCGTGCCGGCACCCGTCGTGTCCGCACGGATGAAGGGAACGACCACGGGAATGTACTTGCCCGCGATGAAAGCCACCGGCGCCGAGGGCAACGCCGAGCTGCTGGCGGGCGACGCGGGGATAGCTGGAGTAGCCGATGGCGACACAGGCAGTCTCGCCGATTTCAATGCAGGGTCCGCCACAGCGACCTCCTTCAAAACGATTGGTATCCAATAATTCGCGTCCCGAGTGCGGCGATCTCCGGGTATCGGCCGAGGCGCGGAACGATGACCTCGGAGAAGCAAAGTGCCGCGCTCGACCATCGATCGAGCGCGGCACAATGTCAGGCGGCAAGTGCCACCCCGATTCGCCTGGCGAGGGGCTGACTATCCGCTGGAGACAGCTGCCGTAGCGGTGCCCAGGGCAAAGAACGACGGCAACGCGTCGCAGTGCGTCGCAGTCACCGACGTGAGCTCACCGGTACCGGGGAAGGCGGCATCGGCTGCCACAGCACGGGTGTCGGCGTCGAACCACGCGTTCAGCACCACAGACGCACCGGAACCGACGACCACACGCGCCGTGGGAGACGCGGTGTCGCCGAAACCAGGGACGACCGATTGCGACGACCGCGTCACGGCCGTCAGCAGACCGGCTCCACTAGCGGCGGCCGCTGCTCTCGCGGACGGAGTGGACGGCGCGGCCGGACCGGCGACGCCCGCGAAAGTCGCGTACACGAAGGCGGGAACGACTGGGACCCGCGTCCCGTCGATGACGGTGACCGGTGTCTTCGGTAGCGCCCCCGCGCGGGCGGACGTCGCCGGAACGGTAAGGGCGACTGTCGGCGGAGCAGGCAGAGCCGCCGTGATCACCTGACCTGGTGGTGTCATCGAACTCTCCGATTCGCGGCGATCAGCTCATGGTGAAGGTCGGGGTGATGAGCAGTGTGCCCTGGGCGCCGAGGGTGGTGGAGGCGATGGCGACCTTGTCGATGAAGGTGCCGCCGTTGAGGGCGCTCCACAGACCCGCGTGGGTGTAGGTGCCCGCGGGCAGGTCGATGGTGACCTGGCTGCCGGTGATCTGGCCGTTGGCGGGGGCGGACCAGGTGGTGGCGACCCGCTTGTAGGCGGGCGAACCGCCGGACGCCTCGTTGGCGCCGTTGGTGCCCGGGTCCGCGGTGTGGACCGAGATGTAGACGGTGGTGGCGATGTTGGCGTAGGCGGTGCACAGCGCGTTCTTGGTCGAGGTGACGGCGATAGCCATGGTCGAGCTCCTTGTCGATGAAGGTGGAAACAGCGATTCGTCGAATCCCGCAGGCCGGGAATGACTTCGGATTCGGATCTAGATGCGGATGACGGTGCCCGCGTACCAGGCGTACGTAGTCGCAGGCGAGGTCGGGTAGGTGACCAGCATCGTGTAACGCGAGTTGGTCGGGATCTGGTCGCAGGTCGCGGCGGGCACGGTCCACGTCGCGGTGGTCGAGCCGACGACCGCCGACCATGCGCCGAGCGACGCGCCTCCCGGCGCGGTCAGCACGATGGAAATGATTGTGCCCGCGGGAAATACGGCTCCATCGGAGGGCTGAATGGTCTGCACGAAGCTGGCGCCCGTGGTCAGTTTCAGCGGTTGGAGGGTGGGCTGATAGCCCAGGTATCCGGGATCGTTCGGTGTGCTCATAGAGTTCCTCTGTTTTGTTCGACCTCGTCCACGAGTTCGCTGGACAGGTTCGGTCAGGGATTCGGCCAAGCTGCGGCCGATTCGATGCGGATCGCACACGGCGGCGCGCCGCAGTCGGGCAGGCGCTTCGCGCAGACGGACCGGACTCAGGAGAAGGAGCTGAGCGCCCCGTCGAAATAGGTGTGGGTACCAGACGGATCGCCGTACATTTGATTTGCGCCGGCAATGTAATACCCCGGCGCCCAGACACTCCCCGCGCCCGCGAAGACAACGAATGTTCCCGAAACGCGATAGACCGCAGATCCTGCGGTCTCACCGCTGTTGCGAACGACCTTCCACTGCCCCTCGGGACTCGGCGCGGACCACAACGAGACGTTGTAGTTGTATCCCTCTCCGCACGCTTGAGCCCATTGCGCGCCAACGCTCATCACGTACCAGCCGGGTTTGGTGATCTGGATCTGGCCCGAAGAAAGGTTGAGCACGTTGACCTTGTTCGCCTGCCGCACCGTGTCGAAAATGGTTCCGTAACGTGCATTTCCCGCGCTTTGCGCGACTGTCGTCGCGCTCTGGCGATACAGCGACCAGCCGGTACCGACAACAGGCGGCGACGAGGTGTCGGCCGCAGCGAAAGATTCGATGTCGAAACCGAAGTACTGGGTGGTGCCGGACCAGTCGGAATCCACGTGGCACGCGCTGTAGAACCCGACCCACCGGTTGCCTGCGCCGACCGGGGACGAGACAGCAGTGTCTTGATAGCCGAGTCTGCTGACGCCGTTGACGAGGACCTCGTAGGACGAGCCGGTCGCACCGACGGTGACCGTATCACCGGTATTAAGTGACAGATTCGTTCTTTCGGCCCAGATCGTGACAGTCATCTGACCGTTGATCAACGTTGCCCGCTGGAGTGAGATCTTGGAGGTCCCGAGCTGTACCAGAACGAAAGTCGACAGGTCCACAGCCGCACGGATGAGAACACCGCTGCCGGTGAAATAGCCCGCCTGATTGGCGCGACCCAACACCAACGACACCGACTGGGAGTCGGTCATGAGCGGTGTCTTGTACAGTGCGAAATCGCCACCCGTGCCGGTGTTTCCGCTCTTCGCGATACCGGCTTGGTTAGTGACGACGACCATGTCGGGGACGGTGTGACTGCCGTCGACCCACTTGAGGACCGACCACTTCGTGGTGTCCCAGGACTCGAAGCTGTCGGTGACCGCCGCTCCGCCGACCTCGTTCTGCGTCCTGTCGGTTTGCAGATTGGCGATGGCCGCCGCGTTGGACGCCGACGTGCTCTGAGCCGCATTCGCTGTCACCTGCGCGTCGGAAGCATCGGTCTGTGCCGAACTCGCCGCGTTGAGCGCACGGTTGGTAGCCGAGTTCAGGTTCGCGCCGATCGCATCCACGCCGGCGAAGGACTGCATGACATTGGACATGATCGAGGCCTGCGCCGACGCCCAGGTGACCTTCTGCAGGTTGCGGATCGAGCTTCCGGTGTAGGCGCCGGGAGGAATCTTCTTCTCGGGATTCGTCATCGGTCACCACCGGACGCGATGCTCTCGGCATCGCCGACCTGCGCGTGGTTGAGGTTCAGCTCGCGCGGATCGACCAGATGCTTGAGCTCACCCGACTCGCGCAGCTGCTCCACCAGGTTCGCTCGTTCGTCCGGGGTCAGCTGGGCCACGTCGGGCGCCGATGTTTCCGGCGGCCGCGCTGCGCCCTTCTCGGCCCACTGGCCTGCACCGTTGAGCCAATGGGTGACGCCACGAGCGGGCGGGATGTATTCCTTGGTCTGCTCGTCGGCGTAGTGTCGAAAACCGAGATCCCAGAGGTGTTTCGACCACTGCCGCAGCACGTCCGGGTGCACCAGCAAGGGCGAGTTGCGCGGGCCGGGCAAGCCGACGAGGGCCCACACGAACGCGTCGTACGGATCGTTGGGATCGCAGTCCTCGTGCGAGGGAATAGGCATAGTTCTCTCCGGCAATAGAAATGAGATTTGGCGAAACCGCCCTGTTCGACCTTTCCGAGCCCGCGGTGCGGCGAGCTCGGTCGGGATCACATCTGGACGGCGAGAGCGTGAATGTCGTCGACGATGTCGGCGACCACCCGCATGGACTTGGCGAACGGCATGTCGTGATCGCGGTCCGAACCGATGGTGACCTGCCAGGCGGGGCTGGCCGTGCGCGACCATGCGAGCTCGAGCTCGGTGACCTGGTCGACGTAGATCGAACCCTCGGGCATGCCCTTGACGGTGGAACCGACGCGGTCGCCGAGGAAGAAGTGCCCCTGGCCCTGATCGCCGATCAGGTACGGTTCGCCGTTCGCGACGGTGAACTTGTGGGTGAAGTGGCGTCGCGTCTTCCACAGACCCTCACCGAGGGTGAGCAGCGAGCCGAGTGTGTACGCGCGATCGGCGCTGTTCTCGAAATGCTCGTAGTAATGCGACCAGCCCGAATTATTCTCCCGCTGCGGCGATTTGAACTCCATCCAGGCCAACAGCGTGTCGGAGAGCAGCGCCATCGCGATGGTGTCCACCACTGCGGTCGTACCGTTGGCGACACCCGCCAGGATGGGACCGACGAACGGCACCTCGCCGAGCGCACCGGCGGTGACCATGCCGACGAACTGGATCGCCGAGGAGATCGCCTCGTTCACGCCGGGCATCGAGTGACCGCCGGTGAGGATCTGCACCGCCGACGACGGATTGACCACGAACTGCGAAGTCTGGATACCGGTGTGCTCGTTCTGCCGATACACCACCCAGGGATTCGACGGCAGCGTGCCCATCCATCCCGGATTCTTGTACAGCTCAGGTGCATTCAGGTCAGGCAGCACATCGGGGCTGTAGTCGAGCAGGGTGTTGTCGAGCACCTGCATGGTGTGCTGCAGGCCGTCCCACATGTTTCCGCCGGTGCTGGTGCCGGTCCAGAATCCGGACTTGTCGACGATGTCGACCACCAGGCAGCCGTGCCGCAGGTTCGCACCCGGCCACGGCGCCGGGTCGCCGCGGAGCCAACGCCGGGTCACGACGGCCAGCTGCGCGGTCTCCAAGGTGCCTGCCGCGGCCTCGTGAAAGTTCCGGAACCGGGAGCCGAAGATCGTCCACACCGACGTATCGGAGACGAAGTCGCCGGGCTTCACGACCACGGCCCAGTTCGATTGGTCGAGGTTCCCCCAGCTGCTGACGTCCATGGGATCGTCGGGCAGTGTCCACCCCGCGGTTTCCAATCGCAGCAGGTTCAGGTGCAGTGCCGTCTTGAGCACCCACACACCGGGCCCGGCCAGCAGGAACTCGCGCGGGAACTGCACCGCCGCAGGCAGAAACGGATTCGACCAGCAATAGATGTGCTTGAGTTCCTGATAGGAGTGCATGAACAGCAGCTCCACCGTCGTGACGCCGTGGTCGTCGGTCTTGATGACCGCCTTCTCCAACCGGCCGTCCCAGCGCGCACCGTCCTTGTCGACGGTGATGTGCACGTTCTGCTTCGTGCGGCCGTTGATGTCCACGGCCCACTTGGCCAGGTAGTAGTCGTAAGGCAGCACCAGCAAGCCGGTGCCGGACTGGTTGAGCACCCACCGGAAGTCGGCGCTGATCTCCGCGCCGCAGACGCCGCGCAGATTCCAGTCACCGTCCCACAGCCGCACCAGCGGTCGCGCGTAACGCTGCTGCTTGCGAGTCGATTTGGCCAGCTGCGCGTCCGCGTAGAGTACGGGCAGATCGAGCGCGGTGGTCACTGCAACCCCCACGGACGCGACCAGTTCCGCGGCTGCACGACCATCACCGAAGCGCCGGTCGGCGCGCCGGACACTTTCACCGGAATATCCGTGGCGGGGGTGTACGCGGGCACCGGGTAGAGGAAGCTGACACCGTTCATCAACGCCCAGATCTGCGAACTGTTCGCCGCGACGATCATCTCCTCCATCGGATCGGTGTCGACCGTCAAGTCTTGCCCGGCGCTGGTCATCGGCAGCGTGATGACGCGCGCCTCGTCACGATCGACCGCGCCCCACGAGAAGTCGGGCAGCGTCCATTTGCCCGGCGCCGAGCACACCCACTTCAGCCACATCGGCTGATCGGTCGGGTTGGCGATGCTGACCGTGCCTTGCTGGCTCACGTTCGCGCCCGTGGTGTTCATGGTCGACGTCCACCCGCTCGTCACATCGGACTCCACCCACCAGGGATTGCCCGCGACACAGGTCATCACAACCTTGCCCTGGCTCCTCAGGTGCGGGTCCTTGTCCGGCTTGAAGTCCGGCTGCTCGGACATCCGCAACTTCAGCGACCGGGTTCCGAAGTCGGTCGTGATCGTCAGCGTCGAATCCCGGTCGTAGGCCCATGCTTTGCGCCATGCGGAGTCCACTCCCTCCCACGACCGCCCTGCGGCTTCGAAGACATTGACCGCGAATACGACATCGCGCTTGTTGGTCCGGTAACCACCGAACGACGAGCCGATCTGGAAGGCCGACTGGTTCCAGATCGTCGTCACCGGAGCGTCGTACAGCCCGCTCGGCGACGTAGCCAAATCCACACCCTCACGACCACTGCCCTGGCCGGCGATCGTCCATACCGATCCGTCGACTCCGGTCACCGTGATCATCGCGGCATTCGACGCCACAACCTCACCTCAATTCTCTTGAAAATCTGTAATAGACTCGCCAACAGGCGATCTCGAACCAGGCGGCGTCGATACCGCCTACCGGGAATTCATCAGCTCCCATTGCGTCGACAGCACTTTCAACCGCGCCACAATGTCCTCGGAACTCGACATGGAGATGTTCACGGTCGCGGGCCCACCGCCGGCCGCCGGCGCGTACCCGCCCGCATTCGCATCGGCTCTCGCCGCCGCAGCAGCATCCCGCTGCTCGAGCATCTTCTGCAGGAAGAACGGGTCAGCGTTGAGTGCCTGCAGGAATGGACGGTTCACCGATGTCGAGCGTGCGTTCATGACGAACTCGCCGTCGGACAGCCACGCCGGAATCTTGTCGCCGATGGACGAACCGGGACCTCTGATGTCGCCGCCCGCCGCTCGCTGGACGGGATATTGCGCGTCGCCAGGGTAGTTCATGCGCACGGGGTAGTAAGTGACGGTCCGGTCCGAAACGACCTTCTCCGTGTCCTCATCGACCTTGGGGATGGCCCAGAACCCGTGGTAGACATTGCTGCTGTGGTAGTCGACGAAATCGGCGTCCTCGAAGTACTGGTACCTCGGATTGCCGTTTTCATCCTCACCGATACGCTGCCGCGCATTGCCATGGCCGGCGTAGACCATGGTGTGGCTGAGGACCGGGGACCCGTCCTCGTTCTTCTCGCCGAAACTGACGAATACCAGGTCGCCGGGACGCAGTCCGGCATTGGTCAACGCGTTGGGATCGGGATTCCCGGTGATCGGGTTGACGCTGATCGGCGCCAGCCGCGTTCCCGTCGGCCCACCCTTCGCATTCCCGTTTCCGTTGGCGATGTAGCTGTACAACGCTTGAACATTCAGCCAGGGACGCGGCGCCGAATCACCTGCTTCATGCGGCGCCTCATTGCCGATGTGGTTGTATTTCCGGTTGTAGGGATGCCAGCGGTCGGTCACCGCGAAACTGTCGTCGGCCCGCGAGGGATCGAATTGAAAACCTCCGGCGTGCAAAACCTGTGACGCGAAGCTCGTGCAGTCGCCGCCGCTCGCATCGTAGTTCGGATACTCCCAGTTGCTCATGATCGCCCAGTCATCGGCGTATTTCACCGCCGTCTGACGATTCGGGTTCGGGTCCATGCCACCAGCAATCGGCACGGCGCCCTGCGCGGGGCGCAGAATCGAATCGAGGATCGAAGAACCGGCATTCAGCCACGAGTTCAGCAGCGCGGCAGGTTGATCCGGCGAATCCAGCGTTGCGCTGATCGGCCGGATGCCAGAGTGGTCCTTCCAAGTCCACATCGTCGATAGCAAGGACTCGGCACGCTGCCACTGCTTGTCCCTGACGCGATCTCGATAGCCCCTCGAATCCCCTTGCCCGAGGTCCTTGTTCTTGACCCACTCCAACACATTGTTATCGCCATCGGCATCGAACTCCGCATTGTACGCCGAGGCCAAGAATTGATTCAGGGTATAGTTCCGCTTGATTTCGTCCGGCATCGCGCCGGCATACGTTTCCTGCAAGTACTTGAGATAGTAGGCGGTAGTACGAACAGCCAGAGCGTCGTCGTTCGCGAGGTCGGACCATTCGTGATCATGAAATACGCTGGGATATTTCTCTTTGACTTTTTCGAAGGTGCGCTCTTTGACGTTGGTAATGCCCAGAGAATAGCCGGCCGGGTTATTCATCCTGCCGATCCACGGGATCCGGCCCCTCTGCCACTGATCCAAATCGTGCAGCGCTCCATCGTCATCGTGCTGGTCTGCTGCTTCCTCCAGCGCAATAGCCAGCACCAAGCGCGGATCGACCCCAGCCATCGAACCGCTGATCACCGAATCCCAGACCAGCGCGCGCTGCCCCGGCCGGAGCCTGTCCACCTTGCTCTGGTCCGGCTTCTTGTCGAAACTCGGCGGCGGCGTGTCCCACGTACTACTCATAGCTTTCCTCCTCACGGAATCCACCGCGCAACAACGAGATTCAGTCAGATGGGCGGTCGAATGCGGCTGCGGCTATGCTGGCCGCGTGGAACGACTGGTCTTTGTCATTCCGTTGGTGTGCTGGCTGCTGGCGGCGCGGTCGCCGCGGTATCGCCTAGGGGTGGGTGTCGCACTAGCGGCGATCGCGGCGACACAGCTGGTGGTGTCATTCCTCGCTTGGACGCTGCGCGAGGTGCAGTACAGCGTCGAGGTGTTGCTGACCTTGGCTAGCGTGGGCATCCTGGTGGTGGGTTTGATCACCGACCGGGCAGCGGGTGGTATGGCTTCACTTCGGACCGCGCTCGGTGGCGTTCTCGTCGTTCTCTACTGTGTGGCAAGCCCACTCGGTGTTTTGCTCATGCTGTCGTTCTGGTCGGACTACTTTCCGTCCTATGGCGGGAAGCCGGTTCCGGTGCCAGCCGCCGATCAGGTGCTGCCACTACCCGATGGCCTTGTGGTGCTCGCGGATTCGTCCTGGTGCTCGGAATCGCGACGAGGCCCGTGGTGCCACCGTGTGCTGTCCATCGGCAGTACCGACGGCACGCCCGATAGCGGGGTCGCCGACCGCCTGCTGCAGCATCTGCGCGACTCCCGCGGATTGCCACTCGAGTTGTATTCGAGCGGTAGCGACGGCCGCGGATGGGACATGTGCAGGAACACGGGATGGTGGCTCGACCGTGCAGTCGAAACCATTGATCTCACAACGAGAACGCCCGGTCCGCAGCACGGGGCTTCAGCCACCGGCTGGCCCGAGGGCGCACCGGAAGGCTCGGTCACCGTGGTGACAATCGGTATGACCCATCAGCGATGCGAAGCATGATGCCCCCTCATCGCGACGCTGGCGCGGCATGGTAATCGGACCAGTCCTCGGCGTTTCCAATCCTCTGTTCAGCTGATGAATACGTAGACGGTGAGTCCGGTTCCGACTGCCTGGCCGGCCCCGTTCTGGTGCATCCGCACGTCGATCACGTCACCCATCAGCAGGACCGGCTGCGCCGTGATCGGGATGGAGATCGGAGATTCGGGGACCAGGTTGGTGCCCTCTGTTGTGGTAACGGCAGCGAAAGTCTGCAGGACCGTGCCATTGCGAATGTGGCGAGCCGAGACGGTCACATTGTTGGTTGCCGCTCCGGTGATGGCCGAATAGCCCGGTGGGGCAACGAGTTCGACGTCGGTGACGGTGTCGCCACTGTAAAAGCCGGGGGAATAGACGCCGGCCAGGACCGTGGCGTCCGCGGCACCGGCCGCCTGAGCGGGCAAGATTGCCGAGAAGATCATCAGTCCTCCCAGGTGTATGCGGTGAATTGGTCAATGAGGTTTTGCATAGAGCGATCGCGATGTTCGTCGCGTACCTGATCCGCCGCGGTGACGGGGCGGGGCATGGGGCGGATGGCCGGCGGGTCGCCGCCTGCAGCTGCGATAATCGCGGCTTGCACGCCTTGCAGGGCATCGATGATCGACAGCAGCAGGTAGGTATCGATCGTGTAGCCCTCGGGCGTAGGTCCAGCAGGCCTCGCCGATTCGTCCTCGTAGAGGTTGGCCGCTTCTTCGGCGGTGACCATCTGTTCGGCAAGTTCGCGGTCCATCGACAGCGCCGAACGATACTGTGAACCGTGCGGGAGCCGGTCTTTGAACGCCCAGATGGTGCGCCAGTCGCGCGTGCGAATCGTGTCGGGCCCGAAGCAGTCCCGGACGTCGATGCCGCGCTCGAGCAAGTCGTAGTCGAGCGCGGCACCGAAACGTTCCCAGAACTCTACGAGCCCGACGATCCCCCCGGCAGCTCCGCGGCGCCCTGGCCGAAAAGGTGGGCGTAGAGATCGCGTTGGAAGGCCAACCACTCATCCAGCGGCCGCTCGGCGAAGAGCGCTTCGACGGTTTCGTACTGGTCGCCCAGCACGATGGCCATCTGCTCGTCGTCGTTGTCGGTCCGGCGCAGGGCCAGCAGCTGGCCCCGGGTTACGGGCGGGATAGCGATGTCGTCGGTCAGGCGGTAGGGCGCGCGTCTGCGCGGGGCGAGTTCCTGCTGGAGCTCGTAGAATCGTCCGCCGACCTCGGCCTTGTCGGCCGCTTCGTGAGTGGTGGTCATGTCAGATCTCCGGGAATGTGTTGTGTTACTTGGACTTCGAATTGCTACGACGCGAAGCGGCCTCTTCGACCTTGACCGCGTGGCCAAGCTTGTAGACGGCGTTGACGTACTCGGTGGCGCTGGAGACGACGTAGTCGTTCTCGCCGTCGGTCATCGTGACGGGGAATTCGGTGGGGATGGCGGACACTGGTGGACCCGCTTTCTTCTCCGGAAATATGGACAGGAAATGGTGTGGGGCGTGCCATGACCGGAGACACATGACACGCCCCACGCCCAGGCCGGAACCTGGGTGATCAGGGGAGAATTCGCGCTGCGACGAGCGGCGTCACGCCGCGGGGGCGATGCCGGTCTGGGCGACGATCTTCTTCCAGCCGAGGCCGCCGAAGCCGTGCGCGACGGCGTAGCCGGCGGTGTCGTCCTTGAACGCGACCATGGTCAGCTTCTGCGCCAGCACCTCGGTGGGGGTCCACTGCTCGCCGCCGAACTTGCTGACGGCGACCTTCGGCAGCACCTTGAACACGTAGATCGGGTCGGCGTCATTGCCGTCCTTGCCGATGATGATCGCCGAGTAGTAGGTGATCTGCTCCGAGGCGGGCTGCGGGAAGAACACCTCACCGGAGGCGGCGTTCGACTTGACCTGGGCCAGGTTCGCGCTGGTGGTCAGCTCGAGGGTCAGCGCGGTGGTCTGCTGCGGCTGGAACTCGATGGTGGTGATGTCGCTGGTGATGTCGTTGCGCACCGGCTGCAGTTCACCGTAGGCCTCGATCGGCGCGGCGGTGATACCGCGGGCGAAGGCCACACCGGTCTTCTTGTCGATCAGGCCGACCGGCTTGAAAGCCGCGGGTAGCGTCTGCAGCGCGCCGCTGGCGTCGGTGAACGCCGTCGGCGCGGCGGTGTACCAGGGCGCGAGGAACACCGCGGCGTCGAGCGGCTTGAGCAGCAGCGAACGCTGAGCGTTCTTGAGGGCCGTGAGGTTGGTGGCAGGCATGTGTCTCCATTCGAACGCCCGCGAATGCGGGCAGGGATTGACGGAAACGGCACCGCGTGGTGCCGGTGAAAAGCCCTATCCGCGACAGGGTTTCGGTCCGCCTATTGGCGGCGGGCTTCGATCGAGAAGGCGATCTCGACCATCTGATTGAGCGGATCGAGGTCGGGGACCTCGGTCAGACCGCGGCTGCGCCGCAGGATCGGCGGATGGAACTTCTGCTCCTCGGCCGCGATTTCCTCGACGTAGTCGACGAGGACACCGTTGACACGGCTGGCGGGCGCACTCAGGATCGCTTCACGGATTTGCACCGACAGTTGCTGTGCTGCGACGCGGCTGGTGCCGAACGCGACGGCACTCACCTTCGCCTTGTAGGTGACCGCATTGATATCGAGGGTTCCGCCGGTTGTGCGCACCCAGATCAGCGGCAGCGACGACTGCAGCGCGGCCGAGGTCGCCGGCAGGGTGGTCACGGTGGTGGCGATCGGGGTGAACAGATCGACCATGAACTGCTCGAAATCGGGGAACTCCCCCGGCACGGGATAGGTTGCCATCACGCCGCTTCCGAAGGCGCACCGACGGACACTACCGCTTCGAGCGTGCCGGAGGTGTCCGGCGCCGAGGCCGGAACGGCCGCATCGACAGTCATCGACACGCCCTGGGCGAGATTGAGCAGCACCTCGATATCCGCCCGCAGGGTGACCAACCGGGAAACCACGGCGTGTATATCGGTCGTGATGCGTTCGGCGAGGCCGAGGGATTCATCGGGAGTAGGCATGATCTTCTCCATCATCAGGTTCACGGGTAATCCGTGGAAACGAATACGTACAGATAGGAGCCAGGCACCGCCTGACACTCGGCGGCATGACCGCCCGGATTTCCGGGACACGCGGCACCCGGCTTGCCCGCCCCGCGAATCCTGCTCTGGCACTACGGTTACAGTCCGAACAGCGGCAGCAGCAGCGGAACGAGATCGCTGATCAATTCGAGGACATCTTGGATGACAACGAGCATTCCCATCACCCCCTCTCGAGTTCTCGGCAGAGCAACGGGATGAAACCCACAGCGCGTCAGCGCAAATGGGACAGATATGTTGCCGAACGGTCGATCAGTGGATCCCTCACCTTTACGGCGTTCTCCGCGGACTTGATCACGTTGATCGTCGTGGTGCGGTCGATACTCGGACCGAACGACCGGCGATCGAGCACGTCGTTGTTCAACGGTAGGACCTGCGGCAACGGAGTCGCTCTCGGCAACGCGGCGCCCGGCTGTGTCTGCGACGGTGCGGTGAACTGCTGCAGCACATTCTGCACCGAAGAGGTCAACGTACTCACCGCCGCAGTGGCCGCGGCACCGGCAGGACCGGCGACCGCACCGGCCAGTGCGGAGATTCCTGCCTGCGTGACCTGGTCGCGGGTGCTCTTGAAGATGTTGTACCAGCTCGGCCACTGCAGGAATCCGAATATCCGACCCGGTCGCGTCGTCGAGAGGAAACCATCGTCGTAATCCGGCCGCCGCCCTTCGGGCTCACCGCCTTCGGCGAGCCCGGCCGCGCCGACGAACGACTTACCGATAGCACTCCCTAAACCGCTTGCGACAGTGGGCCATTGCAGAAATGATCCGATGGTTCCCACGGGAGTAGTGGACAGCAGGCCGTCACCCGAATTCGGGCGACTTTCCTCCTCGGAGTTGATGCGCATTCCTTCATAGAACATAACGACCACCCATTAGCTGTGAATTATTGAAGTGCACGTCATCGTGTGCGTTGACGACCTCGGCCAACCGGTCGCTTGTTCGTCGGTGCCCCGAGTGGCTCGCCGGTGCCGCGGCACGTCAGAACGGCGATCACGAGATTGTGCCTTCCTGGATGAGGAGACGGTGCCGGTGAGAACGGGCAACGTATGGCTGGGGAGGCGACCCCACCCGCGTCCGCATGGCGGTACGGGTGGCGCCGCGTGCGCCCCGGCGTTCGGCCGGCCTGCAACCGTACGGACCAATCGACGGGAGTGCTGGCGGGCGGGGCGAGCTCGGTAGGGCAGAGGGCTTCGGGCGGGTGCATGACGAGTTCGGCGGGCACCCGCCCGGGGCTGTTCACTTGTGCGCGCGGCGAATTGGTGACCCGGCGCAGCACCGGGAGTCGTTTGGACGTCGTTCCGCCCCCGTCCGGGGGAGCGACCAGGACAGAACGATTCGCCCGCACCGCAGTTGCACAGCACGTCCATGGTGATGTGGACGAACGGGACACGGCTGGGTTGTCTGTGCGGTGGTCCCACTCCGGGATTCGAGGGGTCGACCGGAGTGGGGCCACCGTGCCCCTACGCTGCGACAACGTCTGTGACCGCGAACCACCCGCGGGAGACGGGAGCGATAGGGGCGTGCATGCGGCGTGCTCTGAACCCGCGTTCTACCGTGTTCTCGGTGTTCGGGGGCGTGCCGCATGAGCGGACCGACGGACGATTGACCGCCGTCAGCTATATGCCGTTCCTGGGCATTTCGGCCGGTGGCACGGCCAGGGCGATGGCGCCGTTGAGAGATCGGTCGCCCCTTGGTGCGCGGCGTCGGCTCGGCGGGTCCAGATGTCGTAGCCGAAGAACCGCTCCTTGCTGGTGCGAACATGAGCGAGCACCAATCACTCTGTCGTCGAACACAATTCCGGCGCGTTGGCACAACCGCACTAGGACTTGATTCGGCAACCAGGATCGGATAGAACTTCACCGTTGTAATTCGCTCCGCGAAACATGCAGCACGCCAACCGGTTTGCAGCGTTCGCGGGGTCGGGAGGATAGGAAAAATCATGCGTCTGACTACCAGAAAATTCGGCCGTAAAGCTCTCATCGCGGCGTTGCCGCTCGCGATCGCGGTGACCTTCGCGGGCGCAGGAGCAGCTTCTGCCGACGCCTCTGGCGTCGCCCCACAGTCGGTCCCCGTCGTGAAGACAGTCGAGGCTGCGCAGGCTCCGGGAACGGTTCAGCAGGTGATCCCGGTCATCGTGCAGCCCGCCGCCGCGGCCGTCGAGCAGCCCGCCGACGCGGATGTCGCACAGCCCGCCACTGCGGAGGTCCTGCAGCCGGTAGCGGCTGCGGTGCCGCAGGACATCGCGACCAATCCCAATGCGGCCAACCATGATCCGCTGGCCAATGGCGCGGCAGCGGGCGGAATTGCCGGGGCCGTGTTCGGAGCCGTGGTCTGCGCCGCCACCATCATCGGGATTCCCTTCATGCCGCTGTGCGCCCTCGGCTCCGGTTTCCAGGGCGCCTTGGTCGGTTTGATCGTCGGCGCGATCGCCCCGGACGTCATTCCGCAGGTCCTGCCCTGATCCCCCCGCCACCAAACAGTATTCGGTGCCGGAGTTTCCGGACCGATGCGGCGTGGATGGCGCGTCCTCTCCTTCGATGAAGCCTGCACATCAGCACGGAACTCGTCCATGTCGATGCCGGCACCTGCGGCGATGATTCCCAATCCCGGTTTGCCGACCACGCTGCTCGCGAGACTCGACCTCGCCGACCCGAGGGATGAGGTGCCCCACCCCCGGCTCGTAGCAAAACCGGGGGTGGGGCGGGCGCCCCGCGGCTCGGACCGTCTTCGACCGCGATTGTGTTGCGGGAGAAGGGAGCCGGGCGGGGCGGGCTGGTGGGGTCAGCGGGTGCGCGAGGAGTCGGGGATGATGCGGCCTTCGGCTATCAGGGCGCGCAGCGCTTGGTCCTTGCGGCGGCAGTAGTCGGGGGCGCATTCGCGGTGGACGCGCATGATCTGGTGCGCCAGATCGATGGTCGGCGTCGTCGGAAGTGCGCTGTGCGCGTCGAGCTCCAGCAGTGCGCGGATGGCTTCGTCCATGGCTGTCTCCTCGCTGATGACCTGGCCGAGTCACGGCCGGCGGGACGAGTGCCCCACCCCCGGCCTGGAGGAGCACGCCGGGGGTGGGGCGGAGGCCCGAACGTCCGCGCTCGTCTACGACCGCGCACCGGAGTGACGGGGACGGGCGGCGTTCGGGCTTATGCGGCAAGCTCTGCCCCGCTTGTCAATCGACATCGAGAGGGTTTCGGGGGCGTGCCGCATGTTCGGGGGGTGGGAAGTCTCCGGAAACAACCGTGGCACTGTACGTCCGCGGTTTTCAGACGCACAGTGCCACGAGTAGATCTGGGAGAGTGGAGGTTTCCCGGCAGATTCCGGGATGAAGGCGCAGCTCTGGCGCTGCACCAATCTTCACCTAACGCGATGCGAATGTCAACACCTGAATTTTTGATGCCTTCGAAATACCTGGTGAGAGCACATATTTCAGCATTGCGCGGTGCGTTCCGTACTTCCGTTCGGCAGGCCCGAATCGGTGCACATTGCTCCCCAGGATGGTGTCCGCAGCGGGATATGTTGCGACGATGTCCCTGTCGCGAACCGGGGAGGCGGCCGCCGTTCGCGATTACAGGAAGGGCACCCAGAGGTGGCGCGGACAGAAACCGCTGGCGCGACCATGAAGCGGGCGAGAGGTTTCGCGCGCGAGTGGCTGAACCCGCAGAGAAAGAAGAAGCCGCCCAACCGGTACTGGTAACCAGTTGGACGGCGATGGTTTTCAACGGCGTCGATGACGGAGCGATCGTCAGGTTCCCACCACTGACCTCGCGAGAATTCCCGCGCAATGCGATTCGGTCCAGCAGCAGGCGCGGTTCGCCGCCAGTAAGCACCGCTTCGGAAACGCTATGCAGCGCGACTCCGCGCGGCACTGGCCGCCTTGCGCCGCGACCTTCTTGGATGGGCAAGGTGTTGGTCGAGAACCTCTCCCGCGACGAACATCTCGGGCCAATCGGGAGCCCACGGCCCCGGCACCGGGGCGATCTTTCCCGCGTCGCGCAGCGTTTGCACGCGGCGGACAGTCAGATTTCGATACTCGTCTCCGAGCTCCTTCGCCAAAGTGGCGATGCCCGAAGCGTTGAGGCGGCGGGAACGTGCCTGGTCGATCATCGAAGGGTCGAGGTTCACCTCGACCGCCGGTGGGCAGACGACCCTTGTCGCGGCCCGCACCGCCTCGCCGATTTCCCGCGACGCGCTCTCGACCCCCGGGGTCATCGCGAGCGCGATCAGGTTCTTGTCCAGCCATCGCGACAATCCGGCGGTCGTGGTCGAACTCGTGTAGCCGAGACCGCGTTGCTCGCAGACCAACCGGACCCAGCCGACCAGGACAGCGTGCAGATGGTCGGCCGCGTGGGCGGCGGCCGGGTTGTACGGCAGCGGTTGCTCGCTGGGACGGCGTCGCATGCGGTAGTCGCCGCGGCTGCCGAGCTTGCCCTGACGAGTCCGCGCAATCGCGAGATCCTCTGCTAGATCGGGGATTTCGCGAACCAACTCGACGAGTTCGCGTACTTCGGCGCGGCTCAGGTACAGGTGGTTCGGTTCGTCGTTCACACTCGCCCCCGGAGCGCGCCGTCGGCGACTTCGGCGTTGAGCTGCTGGGCAAGTCGCTCGGCGTGGCCATGCCGGATGTAGTCGTCGGTGTGCCTGCCGTCGACGAGATATCCGCGTGCGAAGGCCACCGCGCCGGACCAGCTGCGCCAATACTGCGGCGACCACCAGCGTTGCAGCTGCCGCCGCCCAGCCACATCGATCAAGCTCTGCCCCCACCGCAGCGCCGCCTGCGGCGAGGAGAGGCTGAAATACCCGCTGAGGTCGGCGATCGAACGAAGCGGATTGCCCGCGGGCAGCGCGGTGATCGGATCACCGGGCGCTGCTACCCAATAGGTCGGGACGTTCGGTACGTCGCGTTGGCCCGCGATCCCATAGCCGCCCGGATCGACGCCGAGGCACTTACCCTCCGGGCGGAGCGGATCGGCGATGAGGGCGCATGCGATGACCTGCGCCAACTCGCCTCGCCCGACCGAGGCCGCGATGTCACCCGCGATGGCGGCGCCCTGGGAGTAGCCCGCCAGCACCACGCGCCGGTTCGAAGCCTCGATCGCGGCGATCAGCGCCTTCCGTCCCACCACCAGGCTGTCCGCATACGGCATCGTGCGGCCGTAGTCGGCTGGATAGGGGACGATTCGCGGACTGAAGCGATCCGGGTCGAGGGATGCGGCGAACGCGGCGCTGATCCCGTCGCCGTGCGGATGCCACGTGCCGGGCATGATCAGGACATCGATCGGCTCGGGCGGCGCGGCGGAGTTCCACAGTGCACGAAAACTTCTGGGGCTTGCCATATTCAGACCTGCGACCTTTCATCGCTCGTGAGTGTGTCGGAGTAGTGATCCGGATCGGCGGTGCGCACCGCACGCCGCGATCTCGCTGCGCCTCCGGGGTCGGGCGACGCCCGCTCGCCGCATCCGACCAATCGCGGCGACGCACCGGCGACGTACGCGAGCGCGACCGTCGCGATAGCTGATCGATCGCCCGCAGCGTCGAATTTCGAGGTCGAGCGGAAGTGATTCCAGTCACAAAAGGTTTGAGACACGTTCGGCGCGAGGCCCTTATCCCGCCATGTGGTCACTTCTCCCCCGCCTGCGGGATCAGCTCGGCGGTCCGGCAGCCGACGAACGCGGCGATACGGGCAAGTTCGCAAAGTGTGAAGGACCCACGTGCAGCTAACCGCCGCCGCAGTGCCGTCGCGGGCATCCCGGTGTGCTTGACCAGGTCATTCAGTCCGATCCCCCGCTTCGCAAGAACGTGTTGCACACGCTCCGCAACCATGACATCCAAATGATCCATACGGATTACCATAAGGTCCGTTTGGACCTTTCACAAGCCCGATCGGCCTTCGGGTCGGGCCGCGAGCTTTCGCGGCGCAACCCGGCGATGCCAGCGGCATGTCGTTTGCGAGGTAGCCATTCGGACCTCAGAATGGTCCATATGGGTGCGAAAGAGACGGCTTCGGGCATCAATCGTGCGGTGGGGAACGAGTTGCGAGCGGCGCGAGCACGCCGCGATCTGACCCGTCAGCAACTGTCGGAACTGACCGGCCTCGCCGTCAGCACGATTCAGCGCTTCGAGAACGGTGAGCGATCCCCTGACATGCAACAACTGCACGCACTTTGCGAGGCGCTGGAGATTCCCATGCGCGAGTTCGTCACCATGGCGCTGAAAGACATCGAGCGCACGGACTGATCACCACCCACATCGATTACTGCCCGGGACCGAACCTACGGTCCCGGGCAGTCGACCCCGACAATGAACGGTGCGTCTCGCGGGTCGATCGACCCGCGCGCGATGGTTCACGCGCAGCGCGAACCGGTGACTCCCTTGACGGCGGATTCGATGGCCACTTCGGCGTATTCGACAACGGCCTGAACCGTATCGACACCCATCACCCAAGAAGCCAGCACGACATCGCACAATGTCGCGGTGCCGTGCAGAATCCGATGCGCAGCGTCGTCACCGATCGCCGCGCCAAGTGCCGCAGCAGCGCCCGCGCCCCGCCCCACTGCCAACTCCGTTACCGAGCCGATCTGGTCCACGACCTCAGTTCCCCTTCATCTCAGTGCTCAACCCTCGAGCGCGAGCCTGGAACGAAATTTCCACTGTCGTCCCAGAATCACGGTAGTTATATCCCATCGCCGCGCACGCGGCTCGCCAAAGTTGCCCCGCTACACAACGATTCGCAGGTCCAGCACGACCATGTGATTCTTCCAGCCGATAGCTGAAGGTTCGCGGCATTGCCCCATCCAACGGGGCCGCGCAACTTGCACCGATGGATAAACCCGTCCATACCAACGACATCCGACGTTCGAACCTCGGAATGTCAAGTGCGCCGCCAGCACGACTGTGTCGTTTCCGAACCATCCACCCGCGCCTGGTCGCGACCCGACTCCGGCTCTCGTCGCTCGTGTCCGCGTCCGCCGATACATACTGAGCGTCATAGTATTTCGCGTACACCCACCGCACGCGCTCCGCGACGCAAACGGCGTCTGTTGCGCGGTCGGATCACACGAATCGTGACCGAAATTCCCCACCCGACAACACACCCCAGCCTTCCTCGAACAGCATCACCACAAAGATGTGCACGCCGGTGCGGCTCCCCGATGAACCCCACACCCGCCGCGGCCGCACGCAAGGGCCCGGTATCCGTACCGCACCAGCCCGAGAGACCGGAATCCGCCGCCGGAACCACCTGTCCAACCTTGCAGGCGACCATACTCGCACATATTTTCGAATATCAAGGGCGTACGATAGTCTTCGAGGATTCACTGATGAGCATGCCGCGCCGACAACCGGGCGCACCGGAGGCGCGGACTCGATCACCCACCCACCGGCCATGAGGCGACATGCGGACAGCCACGCTCACCGACTCTCACCAGTTGTTCTGCGGGAAAAGGCAATTCGCGGCTGGGCTCGAACCTGCCAGCGATGCAGGTCGCCGTCTACATCACTCTGGTTGATCCGTAGCACTGCGGAAGGGGACTATTACGGTCCAAGAGGCGCACCGAGTGGACTACCTGTCGGGCTTCGAGGACTACGAGGTGGTTGCCGATCAGGTCGTCGCTGCACTACGCGAAATCCTGAAGATCGGTGTGCCGACGGAGCTTTCGGTGAATTCTTGGGTGAATTCTTCCCCCGGCACGATAGACGTCAGCGCGCCTGCTCCTCAGCGGCATCCGCCGCCCGGTATCGACAGCTCACTCGCACTTCACGACCGGGATCGGGTCGTACTTCACCGTCCTGGTCGCCCGTGACACTTCGCGCCCGGTCTTGCGATCCTTGATCACGCGGGTATCGGAGATGGTGAAGCCCGGTGCGCCTTCGGACGCGATGCAGTCCTTCCCCTTGGGGAGGGTGACGGTGTTGGGTTCGGTGGGCTTGGTCTTGTCGCCGGTGATGGACTCGACGTCGACCGTCTTGGTGCCCCAGAGGCGGACGGTGATCTCCGAGGCGGTGGCGAAAGTCTCAATGTAGACGCCGCTTTGGGTGTTGTTGCGGAATTTGAGGTCGATGGCGCCGTCGAAAACGGTGGCCTCGCGGGCGGCCGGGTAGCGGGAGATGTAGTAGCTGTGTTCGGTGTGGCCCGCGTCTTCGAGGCCGGCGAAGTAGGCGGCGTTGTAGAGGGTGGTCGCGAACTGGCTGATGCCGCCGCCGACTGCGGTGCTCGGGCGGCCGTGGTCGATGATCCCGGATTCGACGTAGCCTTCCGCGGTGCCGCGCGGACCGGTGAAATCGTTGAGCGAGAACGTTTCTCCCGGCCGGACGACGGCGCCGTTCACCTTCAGAGCCACGGTGCGGATGTTGACGCCGGACGGTCCGCTGAAGCCGCTGGTGGTGAACGAGCCCATCTGTTCGACGATGCCGAGCCCCTGGGCGGCCTCGGTGGTGAGCTTGGGTTCGACCTTCTCGTAGACGGCGGCCGCGCTGCGCTGCTGAGAGGCCGCGAGCAGCGTGGACAACTGTTCGAGGGTCTTCGGCCAGTCGATCTTCTCGCCGACCACCGCGGGCACGACCCGCGGCGCTCCGCCACCCACCGCGAAAGTCGCGTCCTTGGGCTCCACCTCGGATTTCGCCAGCTGCGGGGCGAGGATGGCGGTCGCGGCGTTCAGGTCGTAGTTCGCGGCGAGACCGCCCTGCCCGTCCGGAGCGAAACTCAGTACGGTCGTGATCTGTTCGGGAGTGAGTCTCGCGTCGCCGTCTCTGCCCGTGAACACCACGTCGCCGCGCACAGCGGGTTCGGCGATCTCGTGCAGCGCTCGCTCGACCGCCTCCGGCCGAACGGTGAGCGGCGCTGGGACGACGGGCAATTCGAGGGTGCCGCCCTCGATCCAGTTGTCGATCAACTCGTTTCGCGCGGCGGGCGTGTCCAGCACACGGCCGAGTACGGGCGGGACGGCGACCGGTTTGCCGTTCTGGAACTGAATGGTGCCCTCGACGGTCGGGCGATCGTGCACCCGCAGCGCGGTCAGCTGACGGTCCAGCGCGGCGTCGTCTACGGTGCTGGCGACCGAGACCTCGCGGGTGCCGAAGAAAGAGACCAGGCGGGCGAAGGGGTTGAGTGGCTGGCCGCCGATGCGGTCCCAGGTGCCCTCCCAGTCGACGGCGAGGCCTGCGGCGGAGGGGGTGAGTTCGGCTCGTACGTCACCGATCTGGAGCGGCAGTTGCTGCCCGGCGCGGCCGTCCAGGGTGGTGCGGAGCTTGGCATCGGCTTCGTCGACGTCCATCCCCCCGATGTCGATCCCGGCCACGACCACTCCGCGCGGTACGTCGCCGGAAGAGAGCACGGCGTCCACGGCGTAGCCGAGGCCGCCGACTGCGATCAGGGCTCCCGCGGCGATTCCGGCGCGACGGATGGCGGGGGTCCGCCACCACGACCCGGAACCGGCGGGTCCCGGTCTCGGTCTGGATCTGCGCGCGTTCTCCCAGCGCTGCCGTCCCGTACCCGACTGCTCGGCGCTGGACGGGTGGGCACTGTCGGTTGCCTGGAATGCCTCGGTCTCCTGGTGGGAGTCGGCCGCATGAGTCGCCCATCCGGCGTCGGAGGGACGACCGTGGTCGGGTGCGCCGGTACCGGGCGCGAGGTTGCCAGGCGCGTGTACGGCGCCACCGGGAGCGTGGCCACCACCACCACCAGGCACTTGTGCGGCACCACCAAGCGCGTATGCGCCGCCACCGGGAGCGTGCGCGCCGCCACCAGGCGCTTGCGCGGCACTACCGGGCGCGTGGCCGCCACCACCGGGTACGTGCGCGGCACCACCAGGCGCATGGCCGCCACCACCGGGTACATGCGCGGCACCACCAGGCGCATGGCCGCCACCACCGGGTACATGCGCGGCACCACCAGGCGCATGGCCGCCACCACCGGGTACATGCGCGGCACCACCAGGCGCGTGACCCGGCGCGTGTGCGGCGCCACCGGGAGCGTGCGCGTGTGCGGCGCTACCGGGCGCGTGGCCAGGCGCGAATGCAGCACCACCCGGAGCGTGGCCACCACCAGACGCATGCGCAGCACCACTGGGCGCATGGCCAAGCGCGAATGCAGCACCACCCGGAGCGTGCAGGGCCCCACCGGACGCGTGCGCGCCGCTACCGGGCCCAGGCTGGGCACCAGCACCATCGGGCGCGTGTCCGGTGACTCGCAGCGGCTCGGTGGGGGTGGAGTCGGACCGCCACTGAGGCGCCTGTCCGGGCTGCGTCACCGGAAGAAATGTGGTCTTCGCCTCATCTGGCGATTCGCGGTTCGATTCGAGTAGATGACGGAGTCCGACCTCGCCGTCTCGATGTCGGTCGCGGCCGTGGTGTCCGGTGCTCGACTCGGTGGTCACGAACCGTCCTCCCAGATGAAGATGTGTTTCCGTGCCGCGCACGGTGCGGGTCACCATCCCACGATAGTTGCCCGCGCCGGGGACGTCCGTTCAGCTCGGACGCGCAGCAAACCTTGTGCAATGAACCGTCTTGAACGCGGAAGAGCCCCGCGCAGTTGCCGGGTCGGGGGTCTGGCAACTGCGCGGAGCCGATCTGTTTATCGGAGCAGCGCACCCCGCGTTACACACTTCCCGGGGACAATCGAGGACGACCCGCCAGACAGCTCGCACACACGAGGAGATGGACGGAATGCAGCTGGGAATGATCGGCCTCGGGCGGATGGGCGCCAACATCGTCCGCCGCATCGTCCGGGACGGGCACACCGCAGTCGGCTACGAACGCAAGCCCCACAACATCGACGAACTACGCGCCGATCTGGGCGAAAATTTCCGAGGAACGCACGATCTGCCGGAATTCGTGGGCATGCTGGAGACGCCGCGGGTGGTGTGGGTGATGATCCCGGCCGGCGCGACCGGCGCGGTGATCGACCAGGTCGCCGAGCTGCTCGAACCCGGCGACATCATCATCGATGGCGGCAACAGCCGGTACCACGAGGACATCAGACGGGCCGAGAAGCTGACCCCGAAAGGCCTCCACTACCTGGACATCGGCACCTCGGGCGGCGTCTTCGGCCTGACCCGCGGTTACTGCCTGATGATCGGCGGCGAGGCCGAGCAGGTGAAGTATCTGGATCCGCTGCTGAAGTCGATCGCGCCCGGCGTCGACGCCGCACCGCGCACCCCCGGCCGGACGGGCGACCCCTCCACCGCCGAGCAGGGTTACCTGCACTGCGGCCCCGCAGGCGCGGGTCACTTCGTGAAGATGGTGCACAACGGCATCGAGTACGGCGCCATGGCCGCCTACGCGGAGGGCCTGAACATCCTGCACAAGGCCGATTACGGCGCGGCGCACAAGGGTGAGTTCTCGGCGGAGGAGACGCCGCTGGAGCACCCCGAGTACTACCAGTACGACATCGATGTGCCGGAAGTCACAGAAGTGTGGCGACGGGGTTCGGTGGTCGCCTCGTGGTTGCTGGATCTCACCGCCGGCGCGCTGTTCGCGGACCCGAACCTCGACTCGTTCGGCGGGCGCGTCTCGGACTCCGGCGAGGGCCGCTGGACCCTGGACGCCGCGATCGACACCGGAGTGCCCGCACCGGTGCTCTCGGCCGCCTTGTTCGCGCGATTCTCCTCGCGCGGCGAGTCGCTGTACGCGGACAAACTGCTCTCCGCCATGCGCCAGGCGTTCGGCGGGCATTACGAATTGCCGCCGAAGTAAGCTCCCATCACCCGTTTTACGCTGCGCAGGAACTGATTCCGCTTGTGATTCGAACTTGCTATCCATCCACCCGAAACCCCCGTCTTCGCAAACGATTTCGACTCTTCGCAGATAGTGCAGCACCTGCGAGGAGCCGAAATGGTCTGCGAAGACGTTTTGCGTCGTGGAGTCGAGTCCTCGAAGGGCAGCATTCGGCAGCATCCTGCCGAATACTGCGATCAGCCGCGTTACCAGCGGCCGAGCCAGATCCTTTCGGCAGAATACTGCCGATCGAAAGGACGCGATGTCGGAAGCCACGATCATCGGACATGCGATCCGGACCGCAAGGCGTCGGCATCGCTTGACACAGGAGCAACTTGCCGAGCTGGCGGGCACCTCGACCCGAACAATCCGCGAAATCGAGCACGGCAGTGGCGGGACGGGCATTGCGACCGTCGCCGCCGTCGCGAACGCGGTCGGCCTCACCCTCGGGGTCACCGCATGACGAGTCCAGCCGATTTTCGCCGAGTCCCCCGGGCCGACATCTACAAAGCGGGCCGACCGGCGGCCACCCTTGTCCGTACCCCCAACGGCGGCATCGAATTTCGATACCGGAGCGACTATCTCGCGGCGGACGGTGAGCCGATTGCGACGACGCTCCCGGTCCGGTCGGATCCGGTCTTCACCGTGAACGGCGCGGTACCGCCGTTCTTCGCAGGACTCCTTCCCGAAGGCCATCGGCTGACCGTGCTGCGCCGCGCCGTGAAGACCAGCCCGAACGACGAACTGACCTTGCTGCTCGCCGTCGGCGGAGATGTACCTGGCGACGTGCAGATCATTCCCGAGGGCCAGATTGCGTGAGGCACTCCCGCGCTGCTCGAGGACGACGAACCCGAGCACGTCGATTTCGCCCGACTGGTCGATCCTCGAACTGCCGCAGCCGGAGTATCCGCACCTGATCGAGAACGAGGCTGCGCACCTGCACGCCGCTCGGGCGATGAAACTTCCCGTGGCCGAAGCGAGTCTCGTCGCCGATCGAACCGGCGAGCCAGGGCTGCTCATGCGACGCTTCGATCGATTCTTCGACAACGAATCCTGGGAGAGGCTGGCTTTCGAGGACGGGACGCAGGTGCTGGGCCTGCCACCGGCGGCGAAGTATCAAGCGGATACCGCGACGGTGGTCGCCGCCCTCGCTGGGCTGACGAGTGCGCCACTCGTCACGATCAGGAACCTGTATATGCAGTTCCTTTTCGCATGGCTGACAGGAAACGGCGATCTACACGCCAAGAACGTTGGCGTGCTGAAGGATAAGCGGGGGCGGTGGGCGATCGCGCCGATCTATGACATCCCGTGCACGCTGCTGTACGACGACGACTCCATGGCGTTGCCGATCGCCGGGCGGACGCGGAAGCTGCGCGACCGAGACTGGGCCGCGTTCGCCGCCGAGATCGGGCTGCCTGACCGCGCTGCCGCTTCGGCGGGCGAGATCGCATTACGGGCGGCGGCGGGCGGCGACTACCCGAGACTTCCTTTCTCGGGATCACCGCTGCGGCGGACCGAGCGAGAGTTGCGTTCACGTCGCATGGAGATCGAAAAGTACTGAGGCCGAGGATATTCGTCGCGTACGCGAAAGGCGGCATCCGGAAGACCGGATGCCGCCTTCGTGGCGTGACGGGTCAGCGCTCCAGGATGGCGACGACGCCCTGTCCACCCGCGGCGCAGATGGAGATCAGCGCACGCCCGGAGCCCTTCTCGGCCAGCATCTTCGCGGTGGAGGCGACGATGCGGCCGCCGGTGGCGGCGAACGGGTGACCCGCGGCGAGCGAGGAGCCGTTGACGTTGAGCTTGCTGCGGTCGATCGAGCCGAGCGCGCCGTCGAGGCCGAGGCGCTCCTTGCAGTACTGGTCGGATTCCCACGCCTGCAGGGTCGCGAGCACCACGGAGGCGAAGGCCTCGTGGATCTCGTAGTAGTCGAAGTCCTGCAGGGTCAGGCCGTTTCGAGCGAGCATGCGCGGCACCGCGTAGGTGGGCGCCATGAGCAGGCCGTCGGGGCCGTGGATGTAGTCGACCGCGGCGACCTCGGAGTCCACCAGGTGGGCGAGCACGGGCAGGTTGCGCTCGGCGGCCCACTCATCGCTGGACAGCAGCACCGCGGACGCGCCGTCGGTGAGCGGGGTGGAGTTGCCCGCGGTCATGGTGGCGTCGCCCAGCTTGTTGCCGAAGACCGGCTTCAGGGTGGCGAGCTTCTCGATCGAGGAGTTCGGGCGCAGGTTGTCGTCGCGGGTCAGCCCGAGGAACGGGGTGACCAGGTCGTCGAAGAAGCCGCGGTCGTAGGCGGCGGCCATGTTCTTGTGCGACAGGTAGGCCAGTTCGTCCTGCGCCTCGCGCGCGATGCCGAATTCCTTGGCGGTGATAGCGGCGTGCTCACCCATGGACAGGCCGGTGCGCGGCTCGGCGTTGCGCGGGATCTCGATGCCGACCATGCTCGGGCGCAGCTGGCCTACCAGCTTCAGACGGTCCTTGTTGCTCTTGGCGCGGTTCGCGTCGAGCATCCACTCGCGCATGCCTTCGCTGACGCCGATCGGCGCGTCGGAGGTGGTGTCGGTGCCGCCGCCGACGCCCGCCTCGATGCGGCCCGCCGCGATCGCGTCACCGACGGTGACGATCGCCTGCAGACCGGTGCCACACGCGAGCTGCAGGTCGTGCGCCGGGGTGTAAGGCGAAAGCTTGCTGCCCAGAATGCTTTCGCGGATCATGCCGTGCTCGCCGACCCGCTTGAGCACCGCGCCGCCGACCACCATGCCGAGCCGCTCGCCCTGCAGGTTGAACCGGCTCACCAGACCGTCCAGCGCGGCGGTGAACATGTCCTGGTTGGAGGCGTGGGCGTACGCCTTGTCGGAGCGAGCGAACGGGATCCGGTTGCCGCCCACGATCGCGACCGGACGCGTCGTCTTCGCGGTCTTGGCCGTGCTCTTGGTTGAACGGGCTTTGTTTGTCACTCGAGTCTCCAAGGTCTCGTCGGGTGGTCCGGCGCCCGGGTGCGGCTCTTCGCAGATCGGCGCCCCGCGCGTTGGTTTACTTTAAACTTACTCTGGAGTAAGTTTGTTGTCGACACTGTACCCCGCAAATGTGCGCTGACACGCCCACCGCGCGGTGCCTGCCACGCAGACCAGGCCCTCGCGGAAACGTGCGGAACACCAGGGGCGAACCAGACATCCGCGAAATTCGAGACAGAAAAGGTAGGAACAGTGGCAGCCAAGAGCAAGGGTGCACCCAACCTCTACGGATCGTTCGTCCACTCCGCCCCCGGCCAGTTCCTGGCGAGCAAGCTGGGTCTGCCGCAGCCGGAGCACCTGCGCCGCTACGTCAAGGGCGAGCCGCCGCTGGCGGGCCCGGTGCTCATCGGCGGCAAGGGCCGCGTCGCCGAGCCCGTGCGTGCACTGCTGTCCGACTACACCTTCGCCGACTCGCCTGCGGGGTCGGCAGTCGGCGGAGCCGACGGGGTGGGTAAGCCCAGCCAGGGGACCAAGTACGGCGCGCTCGTCTTCGACGCGACCGGCATCGGCTCGATCGAGGATCTCTCCCAGCTGTTCGAGTTCTTCCAGCCCGCGATGCGCAGCATCACCGCGTCGGGCCGCGTCGTGGTCATCGGCACCTCCCCGGAGCTGGCGGGCACCGTCGACGGGCAGATCGCCCAGCGCGCGCTCGAGGGCTTCACCCGTTCGATCGCCAAGGAACTGCTGCGCGGCTCCACCGCCCAGCTGGTGTACCTGCACCCGGAGGCCTCGGCCGCCGCGACCGGCCTCGAGTCCACCCTGCGCTTCCTGCTGTCGGCCAAGTCGGCGTTCGTCGACGGCCAGGTGATCCGGGTCGGCAAGGACGACGCCACCGCGCCTGCCGACTGGGACCGCCCGCTGGAGGGCAAGGTCGCCGTGGTCACCGGCGCCGCGCGCGGCATCGGCGCGACCATCGCCGAGGTGTTCGCCCGTGACGGCGCGAAGGTGATCGTCGCCGACATCCCGGCCGCGGGCGAGGCGCTCTCGCAGACCGCCAACAAGGTCGGCGGCACCGCGCTCGCGCTGGACGTGACCGCGCCCGACGCCGCGGACAAGCTCGCCGAGTTCGCCACCGAGCGCTTCGGCGGCATCGACATCATCGTGCACAACGCGGGCATCACCCGCGACAAGCTGCTCGCCAACATGGACGAGGGCCGCTGGAACTCGGTCATCAACGTGAATCTCGCCGCACCGCACCGCATCACCGAGGGCCTGGTGGCCAAGGGCGTGCTGAAGGAGGGCGGCCGCGTGATCGACGTGTCCTCCATCGCGGGCATCGCGGGCAACCGCGGCCAGACCAACTACGGCGCCTCCAAGGCCGGCGTCATCGGCATGGTCAACGCGGAAGCTCCGAAGCTGGCGGAGAAGGGCATCACCATCAACGCGGTGGCGCCCGGCTTCATCGAGACCGCGATGACCGCCGCCATCCCGCTCGGCACCCGCGAGGCAGGCCGCCTGATGAGCTCGCTGCTGCAGGGCGGCCAGACCGTCGACGTGGCCGAGACCATCGCGTTCTTCGCCAGCCCGGCCTCGAACGCGGTGAGCGGCAACGTGGTTCGAGTCTGCGGCCAGAGCCTGATCGGAGCATGATGACCGAGACCATCACGCTCACCGAAACGCCCAAGAACAGTAGCCTTTTCGTGAAGGCCGCGCTGGGCGCGGTACCGGTGCCGCTGCTTTCGGCGCGCAAGTCGACGATTCCGGATCGGGTCGTTCGGCTCGACGGAGTGAAGGTGGATCCGGATCATCTGGCCGCCTACTGCCGGGCCACCGGCCTGCGCTTCGGCGACTCGCTGCCGCTGACCTACCCGTTCATCCTGAGCTTCCCGCTGGCCATGCAGCTGGTGGTGGCCCGCGACTTCCCGTTCGTGGCGGTGGGTGCGGTGCACGCGCAGAACCTGATCGAGCGCACCCGCGAGATCTCGGTGAGCGAGCCGCTGGACTTCCGCACCCACATCGAGAACCTGCGCGAGCACCCGAAGGGTCTGCTGGTGGACGCGATAACGGAAGTAAGCGTTGGACGGGAGCGCGTGTGGCGACAGGTCACCACCTTCCTGCACCAGCAGCGCACCTCGCTGTCGGACCAGCCCAAGGGCGAGCCGAAGGAGGAGGAAGTGCCCCCGCCGCCGATGCGCGCCCTGCGGGTGGATCAGAAGATGATCACCAGGTACGCCAACGCATCCGGTGACCACAACCCGATCCACACCTCGGCGTTGGGCGCCAAGGCATTCGGCTTCCCGAAAGCGATCGCGCACGGCATGTGGTCGGCGGCCAACGTTCTCGGCAACATCGAGGGCCGCATTCCCGAGAAGGCCACCTACTCGGTGAAGTTCGGCAAGCCGATTCTGCTGCCCGCCACGGTGAACGTCTACGCCGATCAGGTCGAGGGCGGCTGGGATCTGTCGCTGCTCCACCCGAAGAAGGGCTACCCGCACCTGACGGCGACGCTGCGCTGAGTTCTTCGGTCGACCGAGAACGCCCCCGAATCAGGCCGATTCGGGGGCGTTTTCGTGTGCGTCAGCAGTCGCAGCCACAACCGCAATCACCGCAGCTGCAGCAATCGCCGCAGCCCGAGCAGCAATCGGCGCAGTCGCAGCAGGAACCGCAGTCGCAGCCCTTCCACCACGCGTCCTTGCGTTCGCCAGTGCAGGGACTGGTGTGGTCGGCGCAGCAGGCGTAGCCGGTGCAGTAGACGCCGAGCACCAAGGCGAGCGCCTCGCCGATGCCGGGGCGACGAGTCGGCGGGCGGTGACCGGTGCGGTGGGCGCGGGGGTGGCCGTGGGTGGTCTCGGAGACAGGTGTCGACGGTCGATGATCGCCGAGGTGGGCGTGCGGGTGACCATCGTGAGTTGTATTGCAGACGTGGGCTTTTACCGCACCGACACCCTTGCCGAGCCGGTGCACCAGCGCGTGCAACGGATCCAGCAGCATCCAGCGGATGGTGGGGACGTCGGCCAGGCGGGCCGCGGCGAGTGCCCTGCGCAGCTCCGCGTCGGACTCGCGCACCAGTTCATACGATTCGGCGAGGGTGGTGTCTGTCGCGGCGAGCGGGTTGAAGCGGCCGTGTGCGGTGTCGTCGTCGTAATCCGCGATGGCGTCGGATAGGTGGGCGATGCGGCCGAAATGCTCTCCTGCGGTGCGGAGTCGGTCGGCGTTCTCGGGACGGTTCGCCAGAATCGCGGTGTGGGCGAAGAGTTCGGCCGCGCACAGGGCGGTCGGGGCCGTGAGTTCGTCGAGCGTGACCGGCGGTTCGGCGGAAGCGCCGTTGGACGCTGCGCGGCTTTCCACGAGTTGCTGTGCATCGATCGCGGCGACAAGGGGTTCCACGTCGAAGTCGATCAGCGCCGCCTGTCTGCGGGCGCCGTCGGCCCAGCGCGTCGACATCCTGGTCATGGGTCGTCCGGCGAGCCGTGCGGCGTCACCGTCCGCGACGTGATCGCGCAGCTTGGCCGAACCGAGCAGCAGCGACGCGGTCGAGGCGAGCAGGACGCCGGGCGAATCGGCGGCGGCCACCTGCGCTCGCTGCATGCCACGCAGCGGACAACGACCTGCGGTGGTGCGTGCCGAAGGACCTGGCAGCTGCGCCTCGGTCAGCACGCTGAGCAAGATCGCGTCGGTGTTCGTCGCGGCTCGCGCCAGTTGGCCGTGCCCGTCGCGCAGGCCGAGACACAGCCCGCACATGTGCGACCGCCACTCGGCCGCGTCGATACCGTACTTTTCGGCGCCGTGCGAGCACGGCCTGAGCATCCCGAACACTTTTCCCCGTTTGTCCCCGAGCCGTGGCGGCCCTCCTGCTGTGATCTCGAAGAGAGTGGCAGAGCGCCGCCCGGCTGGCAAACGGGGTGCCGGTTATTCCGGCTTCTTGCGACCGGCCAGACCGCGCCAGGCCAGGTCGTCGAGCAGGTCGACGGCCTCGGCGACCTCGATGCGCCCGCTGGCTACCCGATCGGCGATGGCCTCGCCCGCGCCGATGACGGCGACCGCGACGACATCGAAGTTGGTGCCGGGTTCGGCGTGCTTGGCACTGGATTCGAGCAGCTTGGCGGTGAGTTCGATGACCCGCTCGCGGGCGTTGTCGATCTCGGAGGCGAAGGCTTGCTGACCGATCGCCTGGCGATAGAGCACCTGCCAGGACTTGCGGTTGCGGTCGACGAACCCGAGGAAGCCCTCCAGCGCGGTGCGGACCTGCTCGTGCGGGGTGAGCAGCGGGTTACCCGCGGGCGCGACGGCCTCGATGAAGCGCAAGCCCTCGCGCTGGATGCACGCCCGGAACAGTTCGTCCTTGGAGCCGTAGTAGAGATACAACATCGGCTTGGAGATCTTCGCCTCGGCGGCGATCGCATCCATCGACGTATCGTGGAAACCCTTGCGTGCGAACACCTCGACCGCGGCGTCGAGCATCTGCTGCTCACGAACCGCCCGAGGAAGTCGCTTCGTTCCGCCCGCCATCCACTCTCCTACCACATGGTGAATCTCTTATATTACTCCAAGGTAAGTTCCGCGGGACGGATTTGCTCACCAGTCGCCGGTGTCGGCTGCGCGCTCCGGCCCGTGCGCACGCCGGAGGCGACATCGCCTGACAGCGATCCCCTCAGGTGAGCCGAACCGGTCGACATCGCCGGTGGCGGGACCGTCTACGGAAACTCAGCGATACTACGGGGCGCGGCTGGGAACCCGCCTGTACGTCATACGAGAGGGTGTACCGCCGCCTCCGCTCCGGCCGGGAATCATCCGGCTGCCGGATCGGCTTTCCCCTCAGCAGGACGGCAGCGCCCCCTTGTACACGCCCATCCGCAGCACCGACCGGTCGACCTGGGCGGCGGGCAGCCGACCGCTGGCCATCGCCTGCTCCAGCTGGTTCAACACGCTCGGAACGGCGTCGGTGGTGATCCACAGTGCGTTGTCGGCGCCCGCCACCAATGCCGCCTCGACCGCTTCCTCGATGGTCATCCGGCTGGTGATGGCCGCCATGCCGCCGAGGTCGTCGGTGAAGATCGGGCCGTCGAACGGGGCGGCTCCGTATCCGGTTCCCTCGCGCAGCAGCGACATGGCCTGCGGACTGATGCTGGCGGGCACGTTCGGTTCGGTCAGGCCGGGCACGTCCAGGTGGCCGACCATGACGGCCGCCCCGGAACCGATCAGGTTGCGGTAGGGCACGAGGTCCACCGTCTGGAGCTGATCCAGCGGCGGCGTGCGCACCGCGCCGGTGTGCGAATCGCCCGATCCGGAACCGTGGCCGGGGAAGTGCTTCATCACGGTGCCGACGCCGACCTCGCGCATGGCGCGGATGTACGCGTCGGCGAAACGGGTGACCACCTCGGGGTCGTCCGAGAAGGACCGGTCGCCGATGACGGTGTCGTCGGGCTGGCTGCTCACGTCCACGTCGGGGGCGAAGTTGACCGTCACGCCGAGTTCCTTCAGATCCCGGCCGCGGGACACCGTGGCGTCGTAGAACTGCTCCGGGGTCATGGTCTGCGCGGTGGCGCGGGCCGACGGCACAGGTCCGATGAGATCGCGAACCCGCGAGACCCGGCCACCCTCCTCATCGATCGTCACCATCAGCGGCGTCGTCGCCAACGCCTTCACCTCGTCCAGCGCGGGACCGGAAATCAGCGACCGGTCGGTCCAGCCACCCAGGAAGATGCCGCCGACCTGCTCGTTACGCACCACGTTCGCCGCGTCGCCGCTACCGGTCACGCCGACGGTCAGCAGCTGCGCGAGCTTCTGCCGCGGGGTGAAGCGGGCGAGGTATTCCGCGTTGCAGTCGCGTTTGGGTGGGTTGGTCGGCGATGCGGCCAATGTGGTCGCGGGGGATTCGGCCGGCGAAGTCGTGGCCGGCGTCGGGGTGTCGCCGCCGGAGCAGGCGGTCGCGACCGCGGCGCAGAGTGCGAGCAGGACGAGAGGCGTCTTCCGCATGGGTCAACGGTAGTGCGGGGGTGGGTTGGGGTGGTTGGCGGGGGTGGTTAGGCGGGTGGGGCTGAGCTGGGGTTTTCGGTGGTGGGGTGTGGAGGGGCGGGTCTGGTCGGGTGGTGCGGTGGGGGACGTGGGCGCGGGGGTTCGGGACACTCTCACACCAGGACCCGAGTGCGGCGGGCGAGATCGGAGATATGCACGCCGTCGTAACCGATTACCGCGCTGTGCAGGGTGTCGTGAAAGGGATCAGTCCAGTGAGCTGGAATCTCCTTGGCGCCGACCAGGATCCCGGCGACCGAACCGGCGGTGGCACCGTTGGAGTCGGTATCGGCTCCGCTCTGCACCGTGAGCGCGATGGTTCGGGTGAAATCACCTGCGCCCCAAAGCAGCCCGGCGGCAACTCGGCAGGCGTTGGGGATGGCGTGGACCCAGTTGTACTCACCGTGCCTGGTTTCGATGTTGTGCACAGCCCGTTCCCAAGACAGCCCGTGATCGTGGTCCGCACGCACCTCTGCGAGTGCGACGGCCAGGCGCGAACCGGGTGGGAGCACGTCTTGGGCGGACATGAGCGCGGCGGACGGGCTGGAGGCGGCAAAAGCGGCGGCGATCAAGGCAGCGGCCCACATCGCGGCGTAAATGCCGTTGCCCGTGTGGGATACGGCTGCCTCGCGGGCGGCGAGGGTGGCGGCGCGCTGTGGATCACCCGGGTTGACGTAGCCGAAGATGTCGGCGCGGATCATGGCGCCGATCCACTCGCGGTATGGGTTGCGGACAGTGGCCGTCGCGGGTGGGCGCAGGCCGTCGACGAGATTGCGGTAGGCGACGCGTTCAGCGGTGTAGGTCTGGAGGAAGGGCAGGCGTTCCAGCCATAGGTTCGCGACATCGTCCGCCGTGAAGTTCAGACCGCGCGATTCCAGGAGGTGCAGTCCGAGCACGGTGTAGTCGACGTCGTCGTCGCGCGGAGCGCCGTCGATCCGGCCGCGTACCGACATCGGCCAGCTCGGGTTCAGCGGAAATGGGAGTGGGAGCACGGCGGGGACGTAGTCGGTCAGCGGATAGGCGCCCGCCCGTTCCAGATACGTGCGAATGTGCGCACGCGTCCACACGAATCCGTTCTCCAGCGGCTTCCCGAGCGTGCACCCGACGCATCGCCCCAGCCAACCACCGTGGATACGTTCCAGGAGTTCGTCATCCGGACCGAAGGTGGTCGCCGCGGAATCCGACGCCGCCGGACCGGGAGAGGTGAAGCCAAGGGACGCTGAACCGGTCGACGCAGCACCAGCAGACGTCGGACCGACCTCCGTCCGGGCCGCGGAATGTTCGGCTCCCCGCCGAGGCGCAGTCCCCTCACCGCAAGAACCGACCCCGGTGGACTCGACATCAGCCGACTCCCCCTCCTCGAACCTCCACCCGGGATCGCACGGCGCCGACTCGATCTCCTCCAGCAGCGCCCAGCATGCCTCCGGATCGGCCGGGTCGGCGGTCGCCAGTGCGCGAACCGCGGACTCGAACCGGGCGACGAGGTGTCCGGATTCGAGACGCTGACGCCATTCGAAGTACAGCAGGGCGCGCGGGTCGGCCTCGTGCCTGCCGTAGAACACCGCCTCGATCGTCGGGTCCATCGCACTCCCGGTTTCCGCTGCTCAACCGTGCTCTTGTGCCTGATTATCCCTGCGCGCCGCACCGTCCGCGGGCCTGCGAGCGAGGGTAACCTCGGTTCCATAGCCAGGAGACTCCGACCAGGAGGTCACCGTGCCCTGCGATCTGATGCTCATCGCCTACGACGGGTCCGAGAACGCCAAGCGCGCCATCGAATACGCCGGCCGGTTTCTCTCCGCGAACCGGGCCGTGGTGCTCACGGCCTGGGAACCCATGGTGCGCCAGGCCGCTCGGCTCTCGGGCTTGTCCGGCGTGATGCAGCCCGAGTGGGTGCCCGACGAGGAGCTCGAGGACATCGCCTACGTCGACGCGCGCAACATCAACACCGAGGGCGTGCGGCTGGCCAAGCTCGCGGGCCTGAACGCCGAGGCGCGCACGGCCGAATGCACCACCACCATCTGGAACGCGATCGTGGAATGCGCCGACGACTTGGACGTGGACATCATCGTCGCGGGCACCCGCGGCGCCACCGGCATTCGCGCCCTGCTGCACAGCAGCGTGGCCGACGCCGTGCTCAAGCACTGTCACCGTCCGGTGCTGATGGTTCCGCCCGGCAGAGAACCGCAGCGCGAATTCTGACCCGGTGATCTCGGTCGCTCAGGCGCGCCCGTGACGGTCGCGCGGGTCTATGGTCGAGGAATCATGAACGGATTCCTGCTCGCCCAGCCCAATGGTGTGATGCGCGCGACCGGGACCCGGATGATCTTCGACGACGCGAACCGCGCCCTCTCGGCATTGCGGGACGGCGCGGCGGAGATCGTCGTCGGGGCCTTGCCTTTCGATCCGAGTCGGCCTGCCGCGCTCGCCGCGCCGCAGCGGGCCGAACACACCGCGGGCCCTTGGCGTCCCGCCGCGCTTCCCGAACTGCCGACGGTGCGGGTGGTCACCGAAATACCGAGTCCGGCGGAACACATCGCGCGGGTGACGAAACTGATCGAGCAGATCAACGATCCGGCGCAGCCGCTGCGCAAGGTGGTCGCCGCCCGTTCCGTGCTCGCCGAGGCGGACAGCGAACTCGACCCGGAACTCGTCGCCGCGCAGCTGCTCACCAGGCACCCGCACGCCAACGTCTACGCCGTCGATCTGACGCCCGCCGGTCGCGCGGGGACACTGATCGGCGCGACACCCGAGGTGCTCGTCGCGCGGCACGGTGCCACCGTGACGTTGCGTCCGCTCGCAGGCACCGCGCCGCGCCGCGCCGATCCGGACGCGGACGCCGCACAGGCCGCCGAGCTGCTGACCAGCACCAAGAACCGTGACGAGCACGCGTTCGTCATCGAATGGATCCGGGAGCGACTGGCGCCCGTCTGCGCCGACCTGACCATCCCGGACGGCCCGCAGCTGGTCAACACTCACGACGTGTGGCATCTGGCCACGCCGATCACCGGCACCGTGCGCGATCCCGCGACCACCGCGCTCGACTTGGCGCTGCTGCTGCACCCGACCCCCGCGGTCTGCGGCACGCCCACCGCGCTGGCCCTCGACACCATCAACCACGTCGAGGAGGACCGCGGCTTCTACGGCGGGGCCGTCGGCTGGTGCGACGCGCGGGGCGACGGCGAATGGGTGGTCGCGATCCGCTGCGCGGAACTGTCGGCGGACGGACGCGCGCTGCGAGCCTTCGCGGGCGGCGGCATCGTCGCGGCCTCCGAACCGCGGGCGGAACTGGACGAAACGACGGCCAAGCTGCGCACCTTCCTCGGCGGCCTGCACTGCGCGGTGCCGGAGTAGCCGGGGCCACTCGGAAATTGTGAGACGCCCGATTGTCACCTTGCTCACCCTCCGGGCGCGGCATGCGGTAGGTTGACGCGGAATGTGCCTGTCCCGATGTATTGGAGAGCCGCGATGAAGTTTGCTGTTCCTGGTGTTGCGAGTGCGGTAGCCGGTGCCGTGCTCGGTGCGATCGCGGTGTTCGTCATCACCGCGGCGGTACAGCAGAACACGCGCCCCGAAATCGACCGCAGTGGCGATGCGGATTCCTCGCTGCTCAACAACGTTGAGTACGGCAGCCGCTGAGCCGCTGACTGCCGCTTCATCCGCCGACTCGCTCGGCTCCTCCGGTGTGGCCTCGGATTCGTCCGAGGCCGCGCCGCTCGGTAGACGATGGTTCGCCGCGACGGTTGTCGTGGCGTTCCTGCTGACCTTCCTGCAGGCGCCCGGACAGACGGTCGCCGACACGAAGTACGACCTGGCGCAGAATCCGCTGGGTTTCCTCGACCGCGCCGCGCACCTATGGAGCAGCCAGGCCCCGATGGGCCAGGTGCAGAACCAGGCGTACGGGTACTTCTTCCCGCACGGCGCGTTCTTCTCGGCCGGAGATCTGCTCGGCCTGCCCGCCTGGGTGACGCAGCGGATCTGGTGGGCGCTGCTGCTGCTCGCCGGGTTCTGGGGCATCGTCCGGCTCTGCGAGGCGCTCGGCCTCGGCAGCCGCGGGTCCAGGATCATCGCGGCGGTCGCGTACACACTGTCTCCGCGCGTGCTCACCACGCTCGGCTCGATCTCCTCGGAGACCCTGCCGATGGTGCTCGCGCCGTGGGTCTTGCTCGCGCCCGCCGCCCTCGGCGCCGCGTACCGCCGTCACAAGCGTGGCGGCGCCGCCTCGCCCGCGGGCAGCGCGCTGGCGCTCGCGTTGATGGGCGCGGTGAACGCCGTGGCCACGGTCGCCGCGTTCCTGCCCGCCCTGATCTGGTGGGCTTCGTACAAGCCGAACAAGCGCTGGTGGCGTTTCACGGCGGCCTGGATTCCGCTGCTCGTGCTCGCCACGTTCTGGTGGGCCGTGCCGCTGCTGCTGCTCGGCAGGGTGAGCCCGCCGTTTCTGGACTACATCGAATCCTCCGGGGTGACCACGCAGTGGGCGTCGCTGGCCGAGGTGCTGCGCGGCACCGACAGCTGGACCCCGTTCGTCTCGCCGGAACGCATCGCGGGCGCGGTCCTGGTGACCCAGCCCGCGGCGGTGCTGGCCACCGGTCTGCTCGCGGCGGCGGGCATGGCCGGACTCGCCATGCGGTCGATGCCGTACCGCGGGCGGCTGGCGCTGATCCTGCTGGTCGGGCTGGTCGGGATCTGTGCGGGTTACGTGGGCGAGCTCAGCGGGCCGTTCGCGGACTCGGTGCGGATCTTCCTGGATTCGAGCGGCGCGCCGCTGCGCAACGTGCACAAGCTCGAGCCGCTGATCCGCATTCCGTTGATGCTGGGTCTGGCTCATCTGCTGGCTCGGGTGCCGCTGCCCGCCTCGGTGCCGCTGCCGGTGTGGCGCAGCGCGTTCGCGCATCCGGAACGCAATCGGATGGTCGCGGTCGCCGGGTTGATCCTCACCGCGCTCGCGCTGTCCACCTCGCTGGCCTGGACCGGCAAGCTGGCCCCGCGCGGGTCCTACGACGAGGTGCCCGCCTACTGGCAGCAGACGGCGGACTGGTTGGCCGAGCACGCCGCCGACACGCGCGCGCTGGTGGTGCCGGGCGCGCCCTTCGGCAGCCAGGTATGGGGACTGACTCGCGACGAGCCGCTGCAAGCGCTGGCGAGCACGCCGTGGGCGGTGCGCGACGCGGTGCCGCTGAACCCCCCGGGCACCATCCGCGCGATGGACTCGGTGCAGCGGCTCATCGCGGACGGCCGCCCGTCGACCGGTTTGGCCGCGACGCTCGCCGACCAGGGCATCGGAATCCTGGTGCTGCGCAACGACCTCGACCCGGAGACCTCGCGGTCGACCAGGCCGCTGCTCGCGCACCAGGCGATCGAAGGTTCCCCCGGCCTGACCAAAGTGGCCGAATTCGGAGGGCCGATCGAGACCAACGTCGTCGCCGACGGCCTGGTCGCCGACGGTGATCTGCGACCGGCGTATCCGGCGGTCGAGATCTACCGAGTCGAACCGCAGCCGCCTGTCGACGGGATCGAGATCCGTTCCGGCACAGGGGCTCCCGAATCCTTCCCCGGCGCGTACACGGTTCCGCTCGACTCCGTCCCGATGGTGCAGGGCGGGCCGGAGGTGCTCGAGCGGTTGTACCGCGACGGCTCGCCGCCGCACACGACGCTGTTCGCGGCCGACGCCGCGCGCGCCGGTCTGCCGATCGGACCGCTCACCGTCACCGATACGCCGATGGACCGGGAGGCCGATTTCGGCCGGGTCGACAACCACAATTCGGCGCTGCGTACTCCCGACGACGCTCGTCGCACCCACAATCTGGTGCCCGATTACCCGGTGCCGGGTGCGGAACTGGTGCGGGGTGAATGGTCCGGCGCGACGGTGACCGCGTCCAGTTCGGCCGCCGACGCCACCCAGCTCGGCGGCGCGGCCCCCGGCAGCTCGACCGCAGCGGTGGTGGACGGCGATCCCTCGACGGCGTGGATCAGCAACGGCACGGAACGCGCTGTGGGCCAATGGCTCCGGCTGGATCTGGACCGGCCGATCAGCTCCGGCCTGCTGCGGTTGACCACCAGTTCGGCGGCGATCGGCGATCCGGTGAAATGGGTCGAGGTGCGCACCGCGCACGGAAGCGTCTCGGCGCGGATCATCGAACCCGGTGAGCCGGTGTCGATTTCGCTGCCCGCAGGCAGCACCGACTGGCTCAAGATCACCGCCATCCGCACCGAAGGCGGCTCCGGCGGTGGACAATTCGGCATCAGCGAACTGACCCTCGATGACTACACCGTCCGCGATGCTCCGGTCCGATTGGACATCCGGCACCGCACGGTGCTGCCCGCCACGCCCGACCAGGCGCAGGTGACGGCCTGGGATCTCGGCCAGGAATTCCCCGGGCGCGGTGCGTGTTTCGACGCGCCCGATCGGGTCAGGTGCAGCAAGGGGCTGGCGCTGGCTCCGGAGGAGCCCGGCCTGTTCGAACGAACCCTCAGTTCTCCCGAACCCATGACGGTCGCTCCCGAACTCACCGTGCGCACCAGGCAAGGCCCCGCCCTGGAGGCGCTGCTCACCGACAACAGCAGGCCGGTGGCGCGCGGTAAGGCCGACGTCGGCGATCTGCGCGGCTCCGCGTTCGCCGCGACCGACGGCGATATGCGCACCAGCTGGACGGCGCCCGAGGACTCGGTGCGCAACCTCACCGGACCCAAACCGACACTCACCATCGAACTGCCCGAACCCGCGTTGGTGAACGGACTCGACATCACCGCGTCGCTGGGCGGGCTGCCCGCGGCTCCCCTTTCGGTGTCGGTGAACCTCGGCAACGGTCCGCAGGTCCGCGAGCTCGACGACCGTGTGCCGGGTGAAGCGGCGCGAATTCCGTTGCACCCGACGGTCACCGACCGCATCGAACTCAGCGTGCAGAGCTGGAAGCCGGTGCTGGACAGGACCGCTCTCGGCTTCGCCATGAGCCAACCGCCGGGCATCGCCGAGGTCACCGTGCTCGGGCCCGACTATCCCGAGCAGGCCGGGGTGGACCGTGAGGTCACCGTGCCCTGCGAGCTCGGCCCGACGATCGCTCTCGGCGGACGTACCCTGCGCACGTCCGTGACGGCGACCGTCGCGGAGTTGCGTTCCAGCGCACCGGTTCCCGCGCGCGTCTGCGATGCCGGGGACGCGACTCTCGCCGTGCCGGAGGGCCGGGCGGACGTGGTCGTAGCGCCCACCGAACTGTTCTCCGTCGACCGGCTGCGCCTGAACCGCACGAACTTCGAGCCCACCGCTCCGGCCACGGACCTCCGTCTGCTGGTACTGCCACTGAGCACGAATGTCGGCTGGGAGGCGCATACCGCCGACGGGCGCACACTCGAGCCGATCGTGGTGGACGGGTGGCAGCAGGCGTGGTTGCTGCCCGCGGACGCTCACGGACCCATCACCATCTCGTTCCCGGTCGATCGGTGGTATCGCCTGGGCATTTTCGGCGGATTGCTGCTGCTCGTGCCGTTGGCGTTGCTCGCGATACCGCGGCGGATCCGGCTGCGGGGCAGTCGCGTTCGCGAGGGTGAATCGGGTGTGCCGACCGGTTCCGAGGCACGTGCGGATTCTCGTCGCGCGACCGACGCGGACCGGACCGACTCGCCCTTGCCGGGCGTGCCCGAACCTCCGGTGACCGATTTCGCCGCCGAGGCCGCTCCACCACGCCCTTGGCGCAGCCGCATCCTGGGCGCGCTCGGCCTCACCGCCGCCGCGACGATCATCGCCGGACCAGTCGGCGCCGCGCTGACGGTGGCGGGCCTCGCCGCAACCCATTTCGCCGCCCACCAGTACGCGCGGTACCTCGCCGCGATAGCAGGGCTCGGCACCGCCCTCTCCGCCGCCGCCCTGTCCACCGGCCCGTGGCGCGCACCCGACGGATATATGGGCCACTCGCTCTGGGTGCAGCTACCCGCACTGATCGCGGTGATCGCCGTCGGCCTCGCAGCGCTGCCCACGCGTCGGCGGGGGTGAGGCCGAGTGTCGGCGGGTGCGAGGCCGAGCTGCACAGCCCTTGGCGCTCTGGGCGCGCCACGCGCACTCAGCGCGGCAATGGCCGTCGGACTCGCCGCCTCGGCGACGGGCTGAGCGCCGCCACACATCCGTCTGATGCGAGAGCGGAAATCGACGGGAGAGAAATGGCGGTTGGTGGACCTCGGCTGCGGCGGCGAAGGGCAGTCGGTGTGTGCGCTGGGGCCCTACTCCGCGGGGAGCCGTCGGCCCCGGAGAACACGGTCACCGGAGCGCAGACGCGTGCCGGTACGGCCGACTCAGGCCGCTCCCGCCTCCGCCGAATCCGGCACACCCCGCGGACTGATCGACTCCGGCTCCGCGGCCGCCGCAGCCTTCCGCTCACTCTTCCTACGATCCATCCGCCGCGCCAGCTTCCGCGCCGGCTCCTCGACCAGCGCGTAGCTCGCTGCCGCGACGGGCAGCGTGATGGCGACGGTCAGTATGAGGACGTAGACGAAGTTCCCCTGGAACGGCAGGATGCCGAACACCGGAAAGACTATCGACAGCACCCCGAGGTGCCAGAGGAAGATGCCGTAGGACCAGCGGCCGAGGGTTGCCGCGACCGAGGATTCCAGCCAGCGGTGCTTTCGATCGCCGAGCACCAGCGGGGCGAGCAGGCCGAAGCCGACGATCGCGCCGAGGGCCATCTTCGCGGCGTACTGCCACGGCTCGGCCCTGGTGAGTCCGGCGGGCCCGCCGAAATCGGTGGACGAGAGCAGGAAGGCGATCAGCGCGACGGTCCACATGAGGAGCTGGTTGCCCGCGATACGCCGCCAGAGTGATAGCGGATGCACATCATCGACGAGTTCGGCGAGCAGTATTCCCGCCGCGAACCACGGCAGATATGCGGGCAGCCAGTTGTCGGCATGAATCGCGTCCGGAGTCGGCACCGGAAGGAAATTCCAACTCAGGCTCACCAGCGCCAGCGCGAGCACCACGGGCACCCGCCAGCGCGCCGACTTCCCGCGCAGCCGGACCACCGCGAACGCCAGCAGCGGCAGCACCAGATAGAACGCCACTTCGACCGACAGACTCCACATCTGGGTGAGCCCGTCGGTCAGGGTCAGCGGCACGAAGACCTGGAGCAGCGCCAGGTTGGACCCCCATACCCGCAGGCCCGCGGTGTCGGCCGCACTGGGCAGCAGCAACAGCACGGCACAAACCACCGCCCAGTAGGCGGGCAGGATGCGCGCCGCACGATGTCGCAGGTAGTTGCCGGTCGGCGGCGCGGTTCCGAGACCGCGGGCCGATTGGGCGTGCGGGCGCCACAGCAGGAATCCGGAGAGCGCGAAGAAGACCGCGACCGCCATATCGAAGCGTTCCCAGATGCGGCCGAGCACCGGCATTCCCGTCGCTCCGGTCTGGAACGCGACGTGGGTGAGCAGAACGCCGAGCGCCGCCATCCCGCGCATACCTTCCAACGCGGGCACGAAACCGCGCGACCGCGCCGAAGTCGTGGCCGCGGTGTCGGCGGCGAGAGTGGCGGTCATCGGGCTCCAGTCTGCCAGGGAATTTTCCAGGTGAGAACTACACGTTTCACTTTTCGCGCTAAACTCGGGCGATTTCTGGTCGGATTCCGGCCTCGGCACGGCATGGTACGCCAATGGACTGTTAGTGTCGGGGCTCACGTGGTGCCGTGGGTTACTCCGCGGTACTAGCCGGACCGACCTGTGTTCTACGACGAGGAGTGTTTGCATGGCACTAAGTGCCGGTACCAGAAGGACGGTGGCCTGCCTGCTCGTAGGTCTCGGCGCGTTGCTGATCGTCATGGCGCTGCTGATCCCGACCTACACCGTCGACAAACTGGCCAAGACTCCTCTCGACCTCGAGATCACCACCATCGCGAACAATCAGCCGGGCGAAGAGAGCCTGGTGCTCGACTCGAGGTCGCTCACCGCGCCCGAGGGTTCGGCAAAGGTGGACACCAACGTTCCGCTGATCTCGCAGCGGTTCCTCACGGTCGAAGAGCCTTCTGATGCCACCGAGATGACGGTCCAGGCTGGTCAGACCCTGCGTCGCATCGACAAGCAGGGCGACACCGGCCTGCTCACGGCGCTCGTCGACCGGGTCACCATCGACCGCAAGACCGGCATGCCGGTCGACAAGGACCCGAACGGCTCGATCGCGGTCTCGGTCAACAGGGAAGGCGAGAGCATCGCCGACCCCGTGCATCGCAACGGCCTGCAGTACCGCTTCCCGATCGGCACCGAGAAGAAGTCGTACCCGTACTTCGACGTCAACGCGCGCAAGACCTTCGACATCAACTTCGTCGAAGAGACCGAGATCAACAGCTTGAAGGTTTACCACTTCCAGCAGACGATCCCGGTCACCAACCTGTGGGACGTCGTGCAGGTGCCGACCAACCGCCTGTCGCTGCCCGCCGCCAAGTGGGGCCTCGAGGGCGAGGAGCCGGTCACCATGACCCGCTTCTACACCAACACCCGCGACCTATGGGTCGAGCCGCAGACCGGCACCGTGATCAAGGGCGGCGAGCAGCTTCACCTCTTCTACGCGCGCAGCGGCGACAAGCCGGACGTCACCGCGCTGAAGTCGCATATCGTCTTCGACGAGAACACCATCGAATCGCAGTCGTCGGTGGCTCAGGACAACATCGACCGGCTCTCGCTGTACGGCCGCATCATGCCGATCGTGCTCGGTGTGCTCGGCGTGATCCTGGCGATCGTCGGCGCGATCCTCGGTGTTCGCGGCGGCGGCACGCCCGCCCCGGCCCGTCCGGTGCGCGGCGGCAACCTGCCCCCGAGCGGTGCGGCCACCCCGCCGCGCAGCCCGGCTCCGCGCGGTGCGGACGACGCTCCGACCGAGCAGATCAATGTGAAGAAGAACCTCTAGGCGCTAGCGGTTCCGAGACAACGGCTCCCCGGCCATTCGGTCGGGGAGCCGTTGTCGTTTGCCAGGGCGTCTCGGCGGTTCCGCAGCTGGCTCTCCGCTCGGGTCGCGATCGGTCAACCGGCCAGGGTCCTGTTTTCGGCCACATGGGGTCGTCGCCCGGCGTCGACACAAGGCCGTCCAGGAATGGTTCGACCTGGTCTCCGGCGGTGAGAACGCAGGCGTCTACCAGCTGATCAACCTGTTCTGATGGTGCGCTGCTGCAGTTGCCGGTCGATCAGCCCCGATGAATCGTCAGTAGGCGCTGTACTCGAACCTGGGTTGTTCGCATCGGTGATGTGTGTTCGTTCGGCCGGTCGCGGTCCGCGGCCATCGCGCGCTCAGGCCCCATTGGCGCACTCACCCCTCGGCCTTCGAAGGCTTTGCCCTCGCGCTCAATCCGCCGCGGGTTGGGTTTCTGCTGGTTCGGTGTGGTCGGCGGTGCGCAGGACGACGACCGCGACCAGGATCGTGGTCGCGGCGGCGACGGAGACGGCGGTGGTGATGAGGGCCGGGACCGACCGGGCGAAGGAGACCATGAGGGTGACCTCGACGACGAGGCCGATCCAGGTGACGGCGGCCAGCGCCGTGCGGTCGACCGCGATCGCGGAGAGCACGGCGCCCTGGAGCACCGCGAGGATCGCGCCGTGCAGGGCGAACAACCAGAGCAGATCCTGAATCGGCGCGTAGTCCTGTCCTGCGAGCACAGGGGCGATGGGTGCGGCGAGGGCGGCGCAGAGCACCGCGACGATGCCGATGGCCGACAGCACCGCGAGGGCGTCGCGGATGGCGCGCGCGGAGTGGGTCGGCTGGGCCATCCGCGGGTAGAGGACGACGCCCACCGCCTGCGGCAGCCAGAAGGCGATCTTGGCGGCGATGGCGCCGAGGGCGTAGCGGCTGGCGTCGACCTCGTCGAGGACCATCCGCACCACGATCAGGTCGGCGGACGACAGCGCCATCAGCGCGGCCTGCACCTGCGCGGCCCGCAGCACGGGCAGAACGCCGACGATGTGCCCGCCGGGTTCGCCCTCCGGCGCGGGCCTACCCGCCAGGACGCGCGCGAAGACCGCCGCCGCGACCAACCCGAGCGCCGCCGCCCACAGCGCCGCCCCGGCCCCGCCGCCGACCGCGAGCACGACCAGCGCGGGCGCCACCCGGACCACACCGGCCGAGCCGAGGACCACCGCGAGGTCGCGGAACCGCCGACCGCCCTGCAAAATCCCCTGCTCGCCGGAGAGAAGAACCAGCGCGGGCGCGGCGCACAGCGCACCGGCACACGCCAGCACGCCGACGTTCAACGCGACCGTCACCACCGGAACGAGCACGGCCGCCACCGCCGCGACGATCAGCGCGCACCGCCACTGCAAGCCGCGCAGCGCCGCCACTTCGGCGCCACGCACTCGCTCGCGCGCGACTACGTTCTGCAACGCCAGCGCAGGAACCGCGCACAGCAGTTGCACCGCGAGCAGGCTCGCGAACTCGCTGTATCCCGTGACGCCGAGCCATCGCCCGGCCAGCAATTGCAGCAGGTATCCGGCCACGTTGGCGGTCATCGCCCCGGCCGTCACCAACGTCAGATCCGCCACCACAGGAGGACGACGAACCACAGACATCCCGCAATAGTCCCACCCAATCCGAAACACGCGCGCGCGGCCCTGGTCGGAGAGCTCTCGTGGTCGTCCGAAGGCGCCGTAATGCGGCGGTCGGAGTACTCCGACGGCTCGGGCGATCCACACCGCGACGGACCGGACTGCCGCTGGCACGAGCCCGAGCCGGATCGTCGCCTCGGGCCGCTCTCCGAACATCAGCACGATCCGCGCCGTAGGGTTCTCATCCGTGAGTGACGGCGGTGCGGGTCTGCGGACGCGGGTAGTCGCGGGCGCGTACAGCGCGGTGCTCGCGGCGGTGGTGGTCGGGCCACTGCTCGGTCCCGGCTATCTGCTGCTGCGCGACGCGGTGAGCACGCCGCGTTCGTATCTCACGGGCTCCGCGCTCGGACTCGGGGACTCCGCGCCGCGGGCCGTGCCGCAGGACGCGCTGCTCGCGGCGGTGTCGCCGCTGGTGGACGGCGGGTTGGTCGTGAAGGCCATTCTCGTGCTCGCGCTCTGGGCGGCCGGGTACGGCTCCGCGGCGCTGGTGCGGGAGTTGTTGCGCGCCCCTCTCGCCGCGCAACTGGTCGCGGTGACAGTGGCGCTGTGGAATCCGTACGTGGCCGAACGGCTGCTGCAGGGGCACTGGAGCCTGCTGGCCGGATATGCGGCGCTGCCGTGGACAGCACTCGCCGCCTACCGTTTACGGGGCTCCGCACACGCGGCTCACAGAGGCAGCGCCCGTGTGAGACCCGTGTGGGGACTGCGGACGCGGCGCGCTTCGAAGGACGAGGTCCGCGACAGCGCGGAAACGCCGCAGGCCACGCCTCGGCGGGCCAGCATGGAAACGCTGGGTGCCTGGGCGACGCTCGCGGGGTGTTTCGCCGCCGCGGGGCTGACGCCGACCGGCGCTCTCCTCGCGGGCATCACCGCGGCGGTGACAGTCCGCCGCCGACATCTCCCCGGCACGCTCGCGCTGCTGGTGGCGGCGTCGGCGCCTTGGCTGACCGCGACGCTGTTGTCGGGCGCCGGAGCGGAGCCGTCGGATCCCGCGGGCATTCCCGCGTTCGCCGCGCGCGCCGAACCCGGCCTCGCCACTCTGGGTTCGCTGGCCGGGCTCGGCGGCATCTGGAACGCCGACGCGGTGCCGGATTCACGCACCACGCCGTTGGCGCTGCTCGCCACCCTCCTGCTGCTCGCGATCGTCGTCTCCGGCATCCGCGCGGTCGCCACCGACCGGACCGGCGGGCGAGAGAGCCTGCGCGTCCGTCGCGCCCTGCTGGCGCTGGCCGCGGCGGCGGTCGTGCTGCCCGCGCTCGCCGCGACCGGCTGGGGCATGGAGGCGATGGAGTGGCTTGTGGTGAACGTGCCGGGCGCGGGCCTGCTCCGCGACACCCAGAAGTACGTCGCGCTGGCCGTGCCCGCCTACGCGCTGTGCGCCGCCGCCGGATGCTGTGCGCTGGCCGCCCTCTTCCGCCGAACGGCAACTGCCGCAACGAAGTCCACAGCGACAACCACTACCGCGCTGGCCGCGACGGCATTCATCGCCTTCCTCGTTCTCCCCCTGTTCGATCTCGCGTGGGGCGTCGGCGGCGCGATGCGCGCGGTCCACTACCCGCCGGGCTGGCAGCACGTCGCCGAACGCATCGACGCCCCGGGCGATGTCGCGGTGCTGCCCGCAGGCATGTTCCGCAGGTTCCCGTACAGCGGCGCCGCCCCGGTGCTCGACCCCGCGCCGCGCATGCTGCCCAACGACGTGCTGCAAACCGGAGAGCTTCCCGTCCGCGGCCGCACGGTCGCGGGCGAAGGAACGCGCGCCCGCGATGTGGAAACGCTTCTGCTCCAAGGCGGTTCGGCGCGGGATCTGTCACGCCTCGGCGTCGAATGGGTGCTGGTCGAGCGCACCACCCGCGGCCCGCTCGGCGAATCGAAAACCACACTCGCCCAACTCGAACCGGTCTACGCCGACGACCACCTCGCGCTGTACCGAGTCCCGGGCCCAGACCCTGTCGTCGCGGCACCGGACCACCGTGGGCTCGCAGTCGCCGCGCACCTCCTCTGGGCGATGATGCTGATCGGCGGCCCGGCGCTGACGGTGGTAGCGCGACGCATTTCCCGTGCCGAAGATCGTCTGTACGATGTCGAAAACTGATACAGCGCAGCAAGTTCCGTGATGCTGCGGCAGATCAGCCGATGGGCCGCGCGACTGGGCGGCGACCCGGAACTCGCTCGCAGCTCCCGCACCGACCCGCCAGCGGCTCGACATCCAAAACTGAGACAGCGTGGCAAGTTCCGCGATGACGCGACAGATCGGCCAATTGGCCGCTCGACATCCAAACCGATTCAGCGCGGCAAGTTCGGCGATGACGCAACACGGCAGATCGGCCGATGGGCGCGCGGTCCGGCGCTCACGCGACGCAGCTCCCGCAGTCGCCCGCCGTCGAAACCGAGACGGCGCAGCAAGTTCCGCCGATGTCGCAACAACGGACCCGCGGTGGTTACGCCGGGCGGCCTTGTTCATCACCGGCGAAGTGAAAGCCGCACGCCCTCAGTTTCAATCCGCGGGCGCGGCGACCAACCCTGAGACGTGCTCGCCGCGCGACACCGCCGCGAGCACCTCGTACACGCCGTTGCCGGTCTGCTCCCACGAGAACTCCCTGGCCCTCGCGCGCGCCTTCTCTCCCATCACGCCGCGCACGGCGGATTCCTCGAGCAGGTCGCCGACGGCGGTGGTGAGCTGGGTGACGTCGTCGACGAGCAGTCCGGTGACGCCGTCCACGATCGAGTCGGTGAGGCCGCGGGAGCTGCGGTAGCCGACGGTCGGCACGCCGTGCTGGGCGGCCTCGATCACGGCAAGCCCCCAGCCCTCCTTGCGCGAGGGCAGCACGTGTACCCAGGCGCGGGCGAGCAGTTCGTGCTTGCGGCGTTCGTCGACGTGCCCGTGGAAGGTGACGGCGTCGGCGATATCCAGCTCGCGGGCGGTGGCCTGGAGATTCTCGGCCCACCACCCGCCGCCGACGACGTCGAGGCGCAGGCCGGGGATCCGGTCGCGCAGCCGGGCGACCGCGGTGAGCGCGTCTTCGATCTGCTTGTGCGGCACGAGCCGGGACAGCACCACGACGCGCGGCTCGGACGTGCGGGTCGTCGCCGCGCCGGTGGGAGCGTCGGCGGGCACGGGCTCGGCCCCGTTGCGGACGACCGCGATGCGCGAGCGATCCACGCCGAGGGTGGCCAGCTCCTCCGCCGAGGGCAGCGACACGGTCAGGTATTGGTTCTCGCGATGCACGCGCGGGGACAACCGCGATTCGATCCACCAGCCGATCCGGCCGACCAGGCGACCGGCGACCGGCCACTGTTCCCGGTGCCCGTGGTGCACCAGCACCACCGAGGGCGCGTCGCTCGCGGCGGCCGCGAAGAACGGGATGCCGTTCTGCGTGTCGATCACTGCATCGGGACGCACCCCGCGCAGCGGTCCGATGCCGAGCCTGCCGAGAGCGATGGCGGCAAGGGCCCGCGGGTAGACGGTGTAGCGCCCGCCGCCGCGGCTGATGTCGATGCCGTCGACGCGTTCCCGTTTCGGCGCACCCGGGTAGCGGGCAGTGCGCAGCGTGACCTTGACCCCGCGCGCGGCGAGCTGAGCGCCGACCTGTTCCAGGTACCGCTCACTGCCGCCGCCCTGTGGGTGCCCAGTGTCACGCCAGCAGAGCAGGAGGACTTCGCGCACGTGGAGCTTCTCTCGGTCGGTAGGTCCCGGCGGGGACACGGATGGTCGGGCTACACAGTAATAGACGAGGTCCTCGGTCAAGTGCCCTAGCGCACATCCTGGCACGTCACCGCCGATTCGAAGGGATTTCCAGCGAATTGTCTGAAACATCTACATTTCACAGCCCGATCTGGATACCCTCCCGCCAGCCCCGATTTCCAGGGGCAGGCCGGTCGAAGGCCGGCCGTCACGATGAGGAGAACACCATGAAAATGGCACCGACGAGGACGGGCGGTGGCGCCGGGAACGGCGGCGACCTGGACGGCCTGCTCGGCTTGATCCTGGCGCTGATCACGTCGTCCACCTCGACCGGAAGCGGCGCGAGCAGCGGCGTCGGCTGAGCCGACTCGAAGCGGCGGTCCGGTGCGCGCGGCTCCGGACCGCTTTCGCGTGAGCACACCGCGCCCACGGGCACAGCGGCCGGTCGGCGGGCCGAGGACAGGCCTGTGCGAAACTCGGCGCCGTGCTGAGAGCCGAGATCATGTCTTCCGACGCGCCCCGATTCGCGCGACGCGCGACGCTGCGCCGGTCGCTGCGACTGCTCGGCAGCTTCCGTTTCGAACAGTCCGATCCCGGGCGCTTCTACGGCGGCCTCGCCACCGACACCGCCGAGATGATCGGCGACTTCTACGCCGACATCGCCGGAGCCGGCCTCGCGGGCACGACGATTCTGGACGTCGGCGGCGGCCCCGGCTATTTCGCCGACGAGTTCGCCAAGACCGGCGCGCGCTACATTCCCGTCGAACCCGATCCCTCGGAAATGCACGCCGCCGGACTCTCGGTGCCGGGCGCCGTGCGCGGCTCGGGCATGGCACTGCCCTTCCGCGACGACGCCGTCGACATCTGCTTCTCGTCGAACGTCGCCGAGCATGTGCCGCAGCCGTGGGCCATGGCGGACGAGATGGTCAGGGTGACCCGCCCCGGCGGACTGATCGTGCTGTCCTACACGGTGTGGCACGGCCCGTTCGGTGGACACGAGACCGGACCGTGGCACTACCTCGGCGGCGAGTACGCAGCCCGCCGATACCACCGCAAGCACGGCAAGGAACCGAAGAACCGGTACGGCACCTCACTGTTCGCGGTCCGGGCATCCGAGGGATTGCGTTGGGCGGCAACGACTTCGGCCGACGTTCACACCGTCTTCCCGCGCTACCACCCGCGCTGGGCGTGGTGGCTGGTGCGCGTTCCCGCGGTGCGCGAGCTGGCCGTGAGCAACCTCGTGGTCGTCGCGACGAAATCGGCCTGAGCGCCGGTTATTTCGCGAGCCAGCCGCGACGCCACCGGCGACCACAGGACCCGTCCCGTTCCCACGGCGATTCCTGAATGGCCAGCCCGACCGTCTCCAGGGTGGTCAATCCGACTTGATCGGCGAGGATTCCGACGGCGGCGACCGCTTCCGCGGCCTGCATCGCCGCCGTGGCCTGCTCGATGGTCAGCGTGCGTCCCGGTAGGAACGACACCACCCAGCCGCCCGCGCCGACGCTCTTCGCCTGGTGTTCGGTCTGATCGCTGGTCATCAACGACCGGCCGATCACTTGCACCGCCATGACTCGTTCACCCCAATTACGGTCTCTGATCAATGCTGCTCGGCCGATGTTTCGGCCGGAAAACGCGGGAGGGAGCTGATGAGTAGCTACAGCATCCACTGTCCAGCAACAGAACGCAATAGTGCGTTCTCGGAAAAAGCGAACCGACAGGTTGGAATTCGACCTGGTCAGGCGCCTGCGCGAAGAGAAAACTGAAACAGGTTACAGACAAGCGGGCCGTAAAACTGTAACGTGTTCCCATGCATTACGACAGCTTGTTCATCGGCGGCCGCTGGACTGCGCCAGCGGGCACCGAGCGCCTTCAGGTCATCTCACCGGCCACGGTCGAGCCGGTGGGCAGCGTCCCCGTGGTCGAGCGGGCCGACGTCGACGCCGCCGTCGCCGCCGCGCGGCACGCCTTCGATCACGGTCCGTGGCCCGCGACCCCGCCGCTCGAACGCGCCGCGGTGCTCACCAAGGCCGCGCGCCTGATCGAGCAGCGTTCGGCCGATCTGCTCGCGACACTCACCGCGGAAATGGGCGCGCCGCAGATGATCGCCCTGACGCTCAACCAGATACCGGCCACCGCCGCACTGGACGCGTATGCCGCACTCGCGCAGACGTTTCCGTGGCAGGAGACGCGCGTCGGCGGGTTCGGCACCACGCGGGTCACGCGCGAACCGCGCGGCGTCGTCGCCGCCATCACCGCGTGGAACGTGCCGCTGTTCCTCGCGGTCAACAAGCTCGCGCCCGCCCTGCTCGCCGGCTGCACGGTGATCCTCAAGCCCGCGCCGCTCACACCGCTGACCGCCAACATGGTCGCCGACATCTTCACCGAGGCGGGCCTGCCGGAGGGTGTGCTCTCGGTGCTGCCCGCCGACGCCGAGGTCGCCGAATACCTGGTCTCCCACCCCGGCGTCGACAAGCTCACCTTCACCGGCAGCACCGCCGTCGGTCGCAAGATCGGCGCCATCGCCACCGGGCAGCTCAAGAGCGTCTCGCTCGAACTCGGCGGCAAGTCCGCGGCAATCCTGTTGCCCGACATGGATCTCGCGGCGAGCATTCCGGTGCTGGCCTTCTCCGGCCTGATGAACAGCGGCCAGGGTTGCGTCGCGCAGACCAGGATCCTCGCGCCACGCAGCCGCTACGACGAGATCCTCGACGCGCTGGTCGAATACGTCCGCACGCAGAAGACGGGTGATCCCACCGATCCCGCCGTCCAGTACGGCCCGCTCATCTCCGAGCGCCAGCGCGAACGCGTCGAGGGCTATATCGCCAGGGGCAAGGCGGAGGGCGCACGCCTGGTGCTCGGCGGCGGACGGCCCGCCGACCTGGACCGTGGCTGGTTCGTCGAACCGACGATCTTCGCCGACGTCGACAACAAGTCGACCATCGCGCAGGAGGAGATCTTCGGCCCGGTGCTCTCGGTGATCCCCTACGAGACCGAAGACGAGGCGGTGGCCATCGCGAACGACTCGGCCTACGGCCTGGCGGGCTCGGTGTGGACGACCGATATCGAGCACGGCGCGCAGATCGCGGCGCGGGTGCGCACCGGGACCTACGCGATCAACTGGTACGCCTTCGATCCGACGTCACCGTTCGGCGGCTACAAGAACTCCGGGCTCGGCCGCGAGAACGGCCCCGAGGGTCTCGACTCCTTCTGCGAGCAGAAGTCCCTGCTGATGCCGCTCGGCTGGACCGGATAGGAGTACCTCCGGCTGCGCTGGGCCGTGGGCGGCGGCGGATGGGCTCTGTCCAGCGCCTCGGCTCCAGCTGTGCGCGGCGTCGGTCTCGACTCCGTCCGCTGCTCCGCTCCAGCTGTACGCGGCGCCGGTCCAACTCCGTCCGGGGACGCCGCGCTCCGGCCGTGCGCGGCTTCGGATGGGCTCCGTCCGATGCCGCCGCTCAGCGGTACGCGGCGTCGGTCTGAACCAGGGGCGCCGCGCTCCGGCCGCGCGCGGCATCGGATGGCTCTGTCCTGCGCCTCCGCTCCAGCCGTACACAGCGTCGACCCAACTCCACCCAGGCGCGCCGCGCTCCAGCCGTACACGGCATCGGTCCAACTTCGCCCAGGGCCGACGCGCGCTCCAGCCGTACGCGGCATCGGATGGCTCCGTCCGGCACCTCCGCTCCAGCCGTACACAGATCGGTCCGACTCCACCCAGGGGCGCCACGCTCCGGCCGTACCCGGCATCGGATGGCTCCATCCGGCACCTCCGCTCCAGCCGTACACGGCGTCGATCCAACTCCGCACGGGGGCGCCGCACTCCGGCCGTACGCGGGATCGGATAGCTCTGTCCGGTGCCTCCGCTCAGCCGTACACGGCGTCGGTCCGAACCAGGGACGCCGCGGCGGCCGTGCGCGGCATCGGATGGCTCCGTCCGGCACCTCCGCTCCAGCCGTACACGGCGTCGATCCGACTCCGTCCGGGGCCGACGCACTCCAGCCGTACGCGGCATCGGATAGCTCTGTCCGGCGCCTCCGCTCCAGCCGTACACGGCGTCGATCCGACTCCGTCCGGGGCCGACGCGCTCCAGCCGTACGCGGCATCGGATAGCCCTGTCCGGCGCCTCCGCTGCAGCCGTGCCCGGCGTCGGTCTCGACTCCGCCCGGGGGCGACGCGCTCCGGGCCGTCGCGGCTTCGGATGGGCGCCGTACGGTCAGCGCACCGGGCGAGCGGCGCGGCTCGCCCCCGGCTCACTGGTCGGGCATCACGACCCGCAGCGCCGCCGTATCGTCTCGGCCCGGCTGGATCTGTGTGTCCACGACCTCGACCCGCCAACCGGGCGGCAGCGCCTTCTGGAGGCGGCCTGCGTGGCGGTGCAGTGGCGTGCTCACCGGCGCCGACGCGGCCCCGGCCACCACCGGGGATTCGCGGGCGTCGAACTCGAGATCGGTCATGCTCCAACCACCTCTCACGCGTCTCTACGCGCCGCGCCGGGGGCTGCGACGGCGATAGGGCAGTAGTCCCTCCGATCGGCCGGGCCAAGCGTCGAGGCGCCGATCGGTTGTGAAGCCGATATCGAAGTCAGAATAGGACACGGCGTGGCGCGCCTCACAGCCCCGGGTGCGCAGTCGGATCAGCGGCGCAGCGAACGGCGATATCCGGCGGGCGTCGCGCCCGTCGCGGCGCGCAGATGCGTACGCAGCGCGGTGACGCTGCCGAAACCCGATTGCGCCGCAACGACTTCCACCGGTAGGTCGGTGGTCTCCAGCAATTCCCGCGCCCGCGCGGTGCGCTGCGCCTCCAGCCAGCGCCGCGGCGTCGCGCCCACTTCCGCCTTGAAACGCCGGATGAAGGTGCGCTCGCTCATCAGCGCGTGCCGGGCCAGCGCGGAAACATCCGGCGCCGCAGCGGGATTCGCCGCCGCCCAGGCCATCGTCGCGGCCACACCCAGCGAGCCGTCACCCATCCGCCCGAGCGCGTCCGGAATGTATTGCGCCTGACCGCCTTCCCGGTGCGGCGGCGTCACGTTCCAGCGCGCCAGCTCGGCGGCGAATCCGGCGCCGAGCTCGCGGCGCACCAGGTGCAGGCAGAGGTCGAGACCCGCGGAGAGTCCCGCGGAGGTGAGCATGTCACCGTCGTCGACGTACAGCGCGCCGGGGTCGAGCCGGACCGAGGGGAACAGCGTGGCGAACTCCTCGCAATACGCCCAGTGGGTGGTGGCGGGCCGCCCGTCCAGCAGGCCGGCCGCGGCGAGCACGAAAGCTCCGACACAGATGCTCACCATCGTCGCGCCGCGCCCGGCCGCCGCGCGCAGCGCGTCGATCGCCTCGGGCGGGGGCGGCGAGGTGGGCAGCCCGATCCCGGGCACGACCACGATCTCGGCCTCTTCGAGCAGCTCCAAGCCGTATTCGACGTGCAGGTCGAAGCCGTTCGGCGTCCACACCGGCCCCGGCCGCACGCCGCAGGTCCGCATCTCGAACCCGCGGCCTTCCCCGGTCTTGCTCGGCCCGTGCCGGAAGGCCTGGACCGCGCAGGCCAGGTCGTAGGTCATGACGCCGTCCAGCGCGAGGGCGACCACCTGTTTCACGCCTTCAGTTTGGCACGAATCGGAGCCTTACTGGCATTCCCGCCACTGGCCACGACCTCCGGCGGCCGGTTCACTGAGACCACCGAGACGGAGGAGGTCGGGCGTGGGTGCGCCAGCAGACGACAACAGAGCGCCAGCGGAAATCGACCCGGCGCGAACAAAGACCAACCCAGCGCCGCCAACAGCCAACGAAGCGCCGACAAAGATCGACAGAACGCCGGCAACAGCCAACCGCGCTCCGGCAGGCATGGACTGGAAATGGGCCATGGAAACCGGCGGCGCGCTGACCCGCCGCCAGCGCGGGCAACTCACCGGCAAGCTGGTCACCGCGCTGCCGGGCATCGTGGCCGGGCAGGTCCGGCTCGCCCTCGGCCGCCGCGGCGCGGGCCGCGTCGACTTCGCGGCACTGCGACTGCCGGACTCCCGACTCGCCCGCGCCGCGGAAAGCGAAGCGCGAGAATGCCTTACGCCGCACGTCCTCGAACATTCGTATCGCAGCTACTTCTTCGGACGCGCACTCGCCGACCTCGACGGCGTACGATACGACGACGAACTCGCCTACGTGTCCTGCCTGCTGCACGACCTGAATCTCGAACACCCCACGCCGGGAAGGTGTTTCGCGGTGGTCGGGGCCGAACGAGCGGTCGGGTTCGCGACCGCGTCCGGCGCGACGCCCGAACAGGCCCGCACCATCGGCGCGGCCATCGCCGCCCATCTGACCATCGGCGTCGCCGACCGCCCGGACGACCTCGGGTTCGTCTCGGCGGGCGCGGGCGCCGACGTTCTCGGCCTGCGCCTGGCCGACCTGGACCCCGCGTGGGTGACCGAGCTACTGCACCGGCACCCCCGCCACAACTTCAAACGACACATGATCGCGGCTCTGCGCGCCGAGGCAGCCGCCGTCCCCCACGGCCGCGCCCGATGGCTGCTCTCCACAGCGCAATTCGCACCACTGATCCGGCTCGCACCGTTCCCCGAATAACAGGTGTGCGCCACCCGCGCCGCCCCGCCGGGGTGCGCTCGCCCCGGGCACCGCAGCCGAACCCTCCGGCGCACACATCCACCGCACGCCGCACACAGCCGATGGCGCTGTGCGACGTCCGAACGGTGTGTGATCTCCTCGCAGTCGACCAGGAAAACACGATCGCCCGCACCGAAAACGGTGCGGGCGATCGTGAAAGACAATCAGCTCAGGCGCTGCTTGAGGGCCTCGAACTCGTCGCGCACACCCGAAGGCAGCTTGTCGCCGACGAACTCGAACCACTCCTCGATCAGCGGGATCTCCTTGCGCCATTCCTCGGCGTTCACGGCGAGCGCCTCGTCGACGTCCGCCGCGTCGACATCCAGACCCTCCAGGTCCAGCTGCGCCGCGGTCGGCACGTTGCCGATGGCGGTCTGCTCGGCCTGCGCGGAACCCTCGATGCGGCCGATGATCCACTCCAGCACGCGGGAGTTCTCACCGAAGCCGGGCCACAGGAAGCGGCCGTCGGCGCCGCGACGGAACCAGTTCACGTAGAAGATCTTCGGCAGCTTCGCCGCATCGGCGTTCTTGCCGACGTTGACCCAGTGGGCCAGGTAGTCGCCCACGTGGTAGCCCATGAACGGCAGCATGGCCATCGGGTCGCGGCGCACGGTGCCGACCTTGCCCTCGGCCGCTGCGGTCTGCTCCGAGGAGAGCGTCGCGCCCATGAACACGCCGTGCTGCCAGTCGAAGGACTCGGTGACCAGCGGGACGGTGGTCTTGCGGCGGCCGCCGAACAGGATCGCCGAGATCGGCACACCCTGCGGGTCGTCCCACTCGGGGGCCAGGATCGGGCACTGCGACATCGGGGTGCAGTAGCGCGAGTTCGGGTGGGCGGCCAGCGTCTCCGTCTCGCGGTGGTACCAGTCGTTGCCCTTCCAGTCGATCAGGTGATCGGGCTCGCCCTCGAGACCCTCCCACCAGACGTCGTTGTGGTCGGTGCGCGCGACGTTGGTGTAGACGGTGTTGCCCGCCTCCATGGTCGCCATCGCGTTCGGGTTCGACTGGCGGTTGGTGCCGGGCGCGACGCCGAAGAACCCGAACTCCGGGTTCACCGCGTACAGGCGGCCGTCCTTGCCGAAACGCATCCAGGCGATGTCGTCGCCCAGGGTCTCCGCGCGCCAGCCGGGAACGGTCGGCTGGATCATCGCGAGGTTGGTCTTACCGCAGGCGCTGGGGAACGCCGCGGCGATGTAGTAGGCCTTGTTCTCCGGGGAGATCAGCTTGAGGATCAGCATGTGCTCGGCCAGCCAGCCCTCGTCGTGCGCCATCGCCGAGGCGATGCGCAGCGAGTAGCACTTCTTGCCGAGCAGTGCGTTGCCGCCGTAGCCGGAACCGTAGGACCAGATCTCGCGGTCCTCGGGGAAGTGGGTGATGTACTTGGTGTCGTTGCACGGCCACGGAACATCCTGCTGGCCCTCGGCCAGCGGCGCGCCGACGGAGTGCAGCGCCTTCACGAACGGCCGGTCGGCGCCGAGCTTCTCCAGCGCGGCGGTGCCCATGCGGGTCATGACGCGCATCGAGACGACGACGTATTCGGAATCGGTGAGCTCCACGCCCAGCTTGGGGTCCTCGGCGCCGAGCGGGCCCATGCAGAACGGCACCACGTACATGGTGCGGCCCTTCATCGAGCCGCGGTACAGCTCGGTCATGGTGGCGCGCATCTCGGCGGGGTCGACCCAGTTGTTGGTGGGTCCCGCGTCGGCCTCGGTCTTGGAACAGATGTACGTGCGGGACTCGACCCGGGCCACGTCGGACGGATCGGAGAGCGCGAGGAAGGAGTTCGGCTTCTTCTTCTCGTCCAGCTTCTGGAAGGTGCCCGCAGCCACGAGCTGGGCGGTCAGACGCTCCCACTCCTCATCGGAACCGTCCGCCCAGACCACTCGGTCCGGCTGAGTGAGTTCTGCGACTTCTTGTACCCAGGCGAGTAGTTCGCTGTGCTCGGTCGGCGCCTGGCCGTCGGATCCACGAAGACCAGGAATGGTCGCTGAGGTCATGAAAACTCTCCTGAGATGGGCGGCTGTCCGATGTTTCGCCGCCTGGCCCAAGGCCCATGACCAGCGCGAACACACCGAGCGCCACCGTTGGCGGGAAGGCAACCCGCTACGACCAGTCGAAAGCGCGCCCCGGCTGGACGGCGTACAAGGACGAAGCGGACGCCCAGGTTCCTGCTTAGAGGTTAACGCGATGTGACTACCAGTACGGAATCGGGTTCCTAACCATGTACCCATTCGGTTGCCTATTCAACAGGCACGATGTGCCTGTCGAGTATCGCGATATCGCGTTCGCACGCCGCCAGCTGGCCCGGCTGCTCGGCCGCGGCCCGCCGAATCCGGGCCTCCAGTTCCGCTACCCGTCGGTCGGTGTCGACGATCCGCGTGGCGCTCGCGCGCACCACGCGATCGGCCAATTCGGTCTCCGCTTCCACCAGCGCGGTCGCCACCCGTTGCTCTAGCTGGGCTTTCACGTTCACGAGCGCGTCGGCGACCCACTGCCGGACGTGCGCGCGATCGGCGACCTGCCGCCGCGCCCGCACCACCCACCAGGCCACGAGGCCGCCGAGCAGCAATGTGAAGGGGATGCTTGCCACATCCAGCGCGGGCACCAGCGACAACGGCGCGACGAGCAGCCTGCCCAGTCCGACGCCCGCCGAAGCGCCCAGCGCGATCATGAGGTGATCTTCGACACCCCGGTGCCTCGGCTCCGGATCGGGGCCGACCCGGGGCGCCGGGTCCCGTCGGCGATGCGGCGGCGCGAGATCCACGCGGCCCGCGCTGTCCAGGCGATGCATCAGTTCGGCGAGCCTGCGCTCGATGCTCGCGTCCACCGCGCCGGTCAGCTCGGTCACCGACTGCTGCAGGCGGTCCGGATAGTCGCCGAGCTCGGCGGGGTGCAGGCGGTCGAGCTCGGTGCGGGCCGCCGTGTGCAGCGCCCTGACGTGCCCGCCTACCTCGGTCATCAGGTCGACGCGGGCCAGGTGCAGCTGGCCGCGCAGCGTCGACATGGCGGTGGCGCGGCCGCCGTCGCGGCCGGCGAGCAGGGTCGCGCGCTCCTCGCGCCAGCGGGTGGGTTCCACACCCGAGCGCAGCGCGGCGACCTGTTCGACGACCCGCTTCCTGGTGTCGGTGAGCACCCGGGCCAGCACGGCGGACAACCGCTCGTCGCCCGACGCCTCCGCGTCCGCCGCGGTCGCGGTCAGTTCGGCGTGCAACGCAGTCAGCCCGGAGCGGTCGATCAGCCCGGCGTCGCCGCCGGTGCGTCCGGCGACGGCGAGACGCGCCGAGACCGGGATGATGTCCAGGTCGCCGAAACCCTGCGCGGCGAGCAGCTCGAGATTGTGCGAGCGCACGGTGCGCCAGTCCTGGTAGGCGTGCACGCCGTTCATGACGAGCAGGATTCGGGTGCCGTCCGACCGCAGGCGGCGCACCACCCCCAGCGTGTCGGTGCCGAGGCTGGTGCCCGCGTCGAGCAGGATCAGCGCCACGCCGGAGGGCGCGCCGCCCGAGGGGGCGGTGGATTCCACGGCCGCGTTGGCGTCGGTCATCGGATCGGTGAGATCGATGCGAGGTTCGAAACGCGCCAGCTCGGTGCGCAACAGGGTGGTGTTGGCGTCGTCCGGGCCGATCAGCGCGACGGTCGAGGCCGCTCCTGCGCCACGCACCGCCTTCAGCAACGCCATGCCCTGGGGATTCCAGCGCGCGACCACCGCCTCCACGTCCGCCGACAGCGGTTCCGGCGGAGTCGGTCCCCGCAGCGCCGGATCCGGTCGATCAGAGTCCGGCACTGCTCATTCGCTCCCATAGTCGGATGTATCCGTTGTGCACCCGCAGCGCCGCGCGCCGCGCCGCGGGCGGCATGTCGCCGGCGACCACAGCGCGCCAGCGCGCGGCCCTGGTCAACGCGTCGTCGGCGTCGGCGGGCGCGGGCGACGGATAACCCGCGGCGAGATGCGCGACCGCGGGATTCGCCAGTCCGGCGCACAGGGCCAGCCACATGGCGTCGTCGCCGTGCAGGTAGTCCTCGAGGATGTCCCTGGCCTGTCCGGTCTCGCCCGGCAACGCGCGGGCCGCCAGCCGGGCAAGCTCGTCGAGCAGTTCGCCGCCGCGCAGCGCCGAGACCTGCTCGTAGCGGCGGTGCAGCAGCCGGTGCAGCGCGTCGATGCCGCTGGCGGCGTGCAACAGTTGCAGGATCGCGTGCGCGCCGAGCTCGGGATCGTGGCGCAGCGCGCTCAGCGCGCAGGTGATGCCGTAGAGCTCCCAGCGGTGCAGCAGTTGCTCGCGTTCGGTGACGTCGGGGCCCGCGGTCGGTGAGACGAACAAGTCCGGCGAGAGCGTCAGCGCGGGGTCCGCGGCGGCGGCGAGCCTGCGCAACGTGGCCATGTCGGCGTCGGTGACGGCGCCCGCCCGCGTGCGGACCGCCAGCGCGGCGACCACCGGCAGCGTGAGAATGCCCAGCTCCCTGGTGTACTGCTCGGCGGCGGCGACCGCGTCGCCCCAGCGCGAGCCGATGGCGTCGGCCTTGTTCAACACCACCACCGTGCGCTCGGGCGGCAGTTCGGCGAGCACCCTCCGGTCGGCGGGCAGCGGCGCGCCCGCGAGGACGTAGACCACGATGTCGGCGTCGAGCACCGGATCGGGCGCGCCCGGCTCGTCCACCGGACCGGTCTCCGCCGCCGACATCAGCGCCAGCGCGTGCAGCACCGTGGTCCGGCCCGCGTGCGCGCGCCCGGTCACCTGGATGCGCGGCGGCCTGCGCCACGCGTTGACCGCGCTGTTGGCGTGATGACCGATGGCGGCGGCCTGCCCGCCCACCGACTGCAGATCGACGAGAAGCCGATCCAGCTGATCCCCTTCGCGCGTGGGCACACCCCGTTCGCGCAGCTGCCCGTTGAATTCGGTGGCCGTCGGCATGGCTACACACCCCCTTGTCGAGGCGCAATTCTGTCAGACCGAGCGGTCACCGGCAGTGCCGACCGCTCAGGAACCGGAGAAGTATTTGTTGGCCGCGCGGACCGCCCAGCTCGGGGCGTACTTCGCGGCCGTCGCCAGCAACTTCGCCTGCGTACCGATCTCGTAGTGCACCCTGGGCAGCCGGGGGCGCTTGCTGGTCGCCTCCCAGATGCCGTCGGCCACGTCGGCGGCGGTCAGCCGCACGCCGAGCGATTTGGTCGTCGCGGTGTCCATGCCGTCCACCATCGAGGTCGCCACGAACAACGGCCACACCGCGATCACCCGGATGTCGTGCCGTGACCACTCGAGATCCAGTGCCTCCGTGAGGCTTTTGACCGCCGACTTGGTCGCGCCGTAGCTGGCGAGTTCGGGCTGTCCGTAGATCGCCGACGCCGAGCAGAGATTCACCACCTGGGACCGTCTGGTGTCGCGCAGGTACGAGAAGGCGTGGTGGGTGCCCGCGAGTACCCCGCCCAGGTTGACGTCGATGATCGCCTGGTGGGTGGCCAGGTCGATGTCTTCGAAGCGGCCCGAGCGCAGAATTCCCGCGTTGTTGATCAGGATGTCCAGCCGGCCCGTCTCCGCGTAGAACTCGGCGAGCCGCTCTTCCCAGTGAGTGTTGTTCGTCACATCCAATATCCCGGTGCGCACCTTGCCACCTGCGCTGTTGATGTCCGCGGCCAGCCGGGAGAGGCCGACCTCGTCGATGTCATAGGCGCCGATGTGGTACCCGTGCCCAGCGAAAAGCAGTGCCGTAGCCCGGCCGATACCGGCCGCCGCACCGGTGATGAACACGGTCGGTGAACTCATGTCGGCAGTCTAGTGCCGTCGTCGACCCCTGTTACCAGGGTTCACACAGATACCGCGCTTCACTTACTCTGCACTGGTGGTCGGCACCATCGGCGGTGCGCAGCTTCGCTTTTCAAGCAAGCGCTCCGGCCCGTCGAGGAGGTTGCGATGACCGTCGACGCCATCGGTGTTGTCGACAGCGAACCGGAGGCCATCGGCCACCGGCAGGCCCGCGGCGCCCAGGCGCTGCCGCCCGGCGACAAGCCGCTGCTCCCCAGCGCCGATCCGTTCTACCGGCCGCCGCGCGGTTTCGCCTCCAGGCCACCCGGCGCCGTCCTCCGCAGCCGCGCCATCGATCTCGCACTCTTCGGTGTTGTGCCGCAACAGGTTTCGGCCTGGCAGCTGCTCTACCGCAGCAACGATCTGCACGGCGCGCCCGAGGTGGCTGTGACCACCGTGCTGCTGCCCGACGGCGCCGACCCGTCCGAAGACCGGCCGCTGCTGGCCTTCCAGACGGCCATGGACGCGGTCACCGAGAAGTGCTCGCCGTCCTACGCCCTGCGGCGCGGATCCCGCGCGCTCGGCGCGGTCACCCAGGTGGAGTGGCTGCTCGTCGCGAACGCGCTGCGCCGCGGCTGGGCGGTCTCGATCGCCGATCACGAGGGACCGCACGGCAACTTCGGCGCACCGCGCGAACCCGGCTACCGCGTGCTCGACGGCGTCCGCGCGGCGCTCGGCTTCACCCCGCTCGGCCTGCACGCGGGCACACCCGTCGGCGTCTGGGGCTATTCCGGCGGCGGCATGGCCAGCTCCTGGGTGGTGGAGATGGCGCCGACCTACGCGCCGGAGCTGAACATCGCGGGCGCGGTGCTCGGCGCGCCGGTCGGCGATCCCGAGCAGGTGTTCCGCAGGCTGAACGGCGGCAGCTACGCCGGTCTGCCCGCCATCGTGATCGCCGCGCTGCGCAAGCTCTATCCCGCCCTCGGCGCGGTGATCGACGACGAGCTCACGCCCGAAGGGCATCGTTTCGTCGCCACGGCCGAGACCTCGACGCCGCTCGGCGCGATCCTCGCGCTCGCGGGCAAGAAGATGGACGACTTCCTGCAGCGCCCGCTGCAAGAGTTGCTGGCCACACCCGAGTTCCGCGACCTGTTCGACGACCTGCGCCTCGGCCACTCCACCCCCACCTGTCCGCTGCTCGTGCTGCAACCCGTGCACGACCAGGTCATCCACAAGGAGGGCGTGGACGGTCAGGTCGCCCGCTACCGGCAGGGCGGCGCGTCGGTCACCTATGTGCGCGACCGGCTCAGCGAGCACTTCTCGATGCTGCCGCTGGCCACCCCGATCAGCCTGGCGTGGCTGGCCGACCGGCTGGCGGGCGAGCCGCCGACCGCCGACTCCGACTCCACCGTGTGGTCGGTGCTCGCCTCCCCCACCGGCCTGCGCGGACTGCTGGAAATGGCGACCACCACGGTGAAGGTCGTGCTCGGGCGGCCGCTGCGCGGCGAGACCCCGCCCGCGCCGAGGATCGTCGCCGAACGCGCCGCCTGACCTCGCGAAGACCGCGCGGTCGGGGTTCGATTGCCGTGCCGTTCGTCGGATGCTGGACAATGGACGCCGTGAACGACGCCGCCAACCACACTGTCGAGTCGGTTCCGGGCAGGCCGTCCACAGCATCGGCCCCGCTCGAAGCAGGCAGACGATCGCCCACCGGCTCCCGCCTCTACCCGAGGGTGACCAGCTTCCGCTCCCGCCGGGGCGCGCTGACCCCGAACCAGCAGGGCGCCTGGGATCGCATGTGGCCGAAGATCGGCCGCGAGGTCTCCGACGCACCGCTGGACGCCGCCGCCTGGTTCGGTCGCGAAGCCCCGCTGGTCATCGAGATCGGCTGCGGGACAGGCACCGCCACCGCCGAGATGGCGCAGGCCGAGCCGCACCTGAACCTGATCGGCATCGAGGTGTATCAGCCGGGCCTCGCCCAGCTGGTGCAGCGCATCGAGCGCGAGGACATCGGTAACATCCGGCTGCTGCGCGGCGACGCTGTAGATGTGCTCGAGCACATGATTGCCGAAAAGTCGCTGACCGGCGTACGGGTGTTCTTCCCCGATCCGTGGCCGAAGGCAAGGCACCACAAGCGGCGGCTGCTGCAGCCCGCGACCCTCGCGCTCATCGCGAGCCGCCTCCGGCCGGGGGGTGTGTTGCATGTCGCGACCGACCACGCGGGTTACGCCGAACACATCGCCGAAGTCGGCGCCGCGGAACCGCTGCTGATCGGCCTGAACGAGGCGACCGGCGGCGTCAGCGCGGACAACGAGGAGAGCGCCCCGATCGGCTTCGACCGCCCCGTCACCAAATTCGAAGGCAAGGCGCATCGGGCGGGAAGCGCCATCACCGAGTTCATATGGGGCAAGATCGAATGATGAGCGAGCGCAGCGAGCGACCAATTAGCTCGGCCGTCATGAAAGTCGTGGGGTGTGCCTCGCGCATGCCGGAGCCGAGCGTCAGCGAGGCGCAGGGATGAGCGAACGCAGTGAGCGAATCATGTGCCAGCGTGCCTCGCGCATGCCGGAGCCGAGCGTCAGCGAGGCGCAGGCATGAGTGTCAGTGAGATGGCCCACGAGGTGGTGGACGTCACCACGGAGGGGCACGGCAGCGGGTCGGAAGGGCTGGGCGGCGCCGCGCCCGATGTGCGCCGGGTGCTGCTCGTCTGGGACGCGCCCAACCTCGATATGGGTCTCGGCGCCATCCTCGGCGGCCGCCCGACCGCCGCGTACCGTCCGCGGTTCGATGCGCTCGGCCGCTGGCTGCTCGCACGCACAGCCGAACTCTCGGTCGGTAGCGCGACCAGGGTCGAGCCGGAGGCCACCGTCTTCACCAACATCGCACCAGGCACCGCCGATGTGGTGCGCCCGTGGGTGGAGGCGCTGCGCAATGTCGGCTACGCCGTGTTCGCCAAGCCGAAGATCGACGACGACTCCGACGTCGACGCGGACATGCTCGCGCACATCGAATTGCGTAGCCGCGGCGCCGGACTCGCCGGAATCATGGTCGCCTCCGCCGACGGCCAAGCCTTTCGCGAACCATTGGAACGATTGGCCGCGCGCGGAGTTCCCGTTCAGGTGTTGGGCTTCCGCGAGCACGCGAGTTGGGCCGTAACATCCGATACGCTCGAATTCATCGACCTCGAGGACATCCCGGGCGTGTTCCGTGAACCGCTGCCCAGGGTCAGCCTCGACTCGCTGCCCGACGAGGGCGCCTGGCTGCAGCCGTTCCGGCCGCTGTCGGCGTTGCTCACCTCTCGCCCCGCCCAAGGAGTCGCTTAGTGTTCACACGCTGGGGCGATCTGGTCTACCGGCTGCGCTGGGCCGTCATCGGCATCGTCTGCGCGGCCCTCCTGGCATTGGGAGGCTACGGCCTCGGCCTGGAACACCACCTCAGCTCCAGCGGATGGGACGACCCGACCTCGGAATCGGCGGACGCCGCGCGGATCGCCGACGGTGCCTTCGGGCGCGATCACACCAGCGACGTGATCCTGCTCTACACCGCACCCCAGGGCAAGACGATCGACGACCCCCAGTTCCGGGACAAAGTCGTCGACAGCCTGAACCGCCTGCCGAAGGAACACCCGAACGAGATCGCCAAGGTCAACGGCGCCTACTGGCAGACCGAGACCGGCCCCGGCGTCCCGCTGACCTTCGGTTCGAAGGACAAGAAGTCCACCTTCGCCTCCATCGCCATCGTCGGCGACAACGACACCGAGATGGTGCGTAACTACCGGAAAGTGAAGGACGTCTTCTACATTCCGGACGTCGACGTGCAGGTGACCGGCCTGCAAGCGGTGTCGGGCACGCTCAACGACACCATGGCCGCCGACCAGAAGCGCATGGAGATGCTCGCCATCCCGGCGGTCGCCGTGTTGCTGTTCTTCATCTTCGGCGGTCTCGTCGCGGCGGGTCTGCCGCTGGTCGTCGGCGGTCTGACGGTGATCGGCGCCAACGGCATCATCATGTTCCTGACGAAGTTCACCGAGGTGAACTCGTTCGTCTCCGGCGTCGTCTCGATGATCGGCCTCGGTCTGGCCATCGACTACGGCCTGTTCATCGTCAGCCGTTTCCGCGAGGAGCTGGCCGAGGGGTACGACACTCGCGCGGCCGTCCGGCGCTCGGTGATGACGGCGGGCCGCACGGTCGTGTTCTCCGCGACCATGATCATCGCCAGCCTCGGCGGCATGCTGTTGTTCCCGCAGGGCTTCCTGAAATCCGTCGCCTACGGCACCATCGCGACGGTCTCGCTGGCCGCGCTCACCGCGATCACCATCCTGCCCGCGATGCTCGGCGTGCTCGGCAAGCGCGTGGACATGCTCGGCTTCAAGCGCTTCCGCAAGACCAAGACCGCGGAGGAGGTCGAGAACGGCTTCTGGGGCAAGACGACGCAGTGGGTGATGAAGCACCCGCTCAAGATCGCCGTGCCGATCTGCATCGGCCTGCTGCTGCTCATCATCCCGGTGAAGAACCTGGCCTTCGGCGGCATCAACGAGCGATACCTGCCGCCGGACAACAAGACCCGCGTCGCGCTGGAGAACTTCTACGAGGTCTTCCCGCTGCGGAAGACCGACCCGGTGCAGCTGGTGATGGTCTCCGACGACAGCGCCGCGGTCGGCAAGGTGTGGAAGGAAGCGAGCGAAGCGCCCGGCCTCACCGGCAAGTTCGAGGTGCCGAGCCGATCCACCACTGATCCCGACGTCTACCGGACGAGCGCGACGCTGGAGGATTCGGAGAACTACGACCCGACCATCGAGTACCTGCGCTCGATGGACGTGCCGGACAACGTCCAGCTCTATGTCGGCGGGCAGCCGACGATCCAGAAGGACAGCATCGACGCGCTGCTCGACCGCATGCCGTTGATGATCGCGCTGGTCATCTTCGTGACCACGCTGCTGATGTTCCTGACCTTCGGCTCGCTGGTGCTGCCGATCAAGGCCGCGCTCATGAGCGCGCTCGGCCTCGGCTCCACGCTGGGCATCCTGACCTGGATCTTCGTCGACGGTCACGGCGCGAGCCTGCTGAACTTCACGCCGCAGCCGATCATGTCGCCGGTGCTGGTGCTGATCATCGCGGTGATCTACGGCTTGTCCACCGACTACGAGGTCTTCCTGCTCTCGCGGATGGTCGAGGCGCGCACCCAGGGCGCGTCCACCACGGAGGCCGTGCGAGCGGGCACCGCGCACACCGGACGCATCATCACCGCCGCCGCGCTGATCCTGCTCGTGGTGGTCGGCGCGTTCGCTTTCTCCGACCTGGTGATGATGCAGTACATCGCCTACGGCCTGATCGCGGCGCTGTTCATCGACGCGACCATCCTGCGCATGCTGCTGGTGCCCGCCACCATGAAGCTGCTCGGCGACGACTGCTGGTGGGCGCCCGCCTGGATGAAGCGCATTCAGCAGAAGATCGGCCTCGGCGAACCCATCCTCGACGACGAGCGCCCCGGCGGCGGTGAGGTGGTCGACCTGGTCAAGACCACCCCCATCACCGACCCGGTGACGATGCAGATGCCCGCGGTGTCGGAGGGCAAGCAGCCGCGCACCCCACGTCGTCCGCGCACCATCGAGGAGATCGAGGCCGAAGCGCCCACGCAGAGCATCGATTCGGTTCCGCCGCCCGTGCCGCCGCGTCCGGCGACTCCGGGGGCGCACGCGGCGCCGCCCAGCCCGCCGCGCACGGTGGCTCCTGGACCGCACGACCCGACTGGGCCGCGCGCGACTTCGCTGTCGGGGCTGCCGGATCAGTACCCGGGCAGGTCGACGCAGCCGACTCCGGCGGAGCCGCCGCGGCCGCGTGCCGTGCCGTTCGCCGAACCGGCGCGGTCGCAGGAATCCGCGGGCTCGATGGACGATGCGACCCGGCCGCTCGAGTCGGGGGGGACCTCCCGACCGCGCGGCACCGCGCCCGACTCGGCCCCGCACGGGTCGAGCGCCTACGATCCGGCCGCAGGCGCAAGCCACCGCCCCTTGGCGCAGAGCCACCAACCCTCTTCCGCCGCACCGGGTTCCACACATCACCGCGCGCCCGCAGAGCACGCGGCCTCGGACGGCAGCGCCTCGGAGACGCCGGCAGACAACCGCACCAGCATCGAGAACTGGATGGCCGAACTCCGCTCCTCCCGCCGCCACATCGCGGATTCGGACGAAGGCAGGCACCACAGCGGCGACGGACGCTCGGTGAGCGTCAACGAACTCCTCCGCCGCCACGACGAGGACTGATTCCGCATCCATCGCGGGGCACCCATCGCGGGCAGGAAATCGACGGGAGAGAAATGGTGGCTCCGAGGCAGTCGGGGCCACCATTTCTCCATCGTCGAATCCATTCGACTACCGGCGGTAGAGAAATGGTGGTTGCGGCCGGTGTCGTGAGAATGGCCCCGCCCCTTGGCATTTCCCGGGCGGGGTGTTCAGGTCACTCGGCGGCCGGATCCGCACCCGAGCGGGCTTCGGTACCGCCCGGCGACGCGCCACCCGAGCCGCCTGCTTCGGCGAAAGCGCGCGCGTAGCGGGTTCCGGTGAGCAGCAGGAGGATTCCGACCACCAGGAAGGCGGCGACACGGATCAGGCCGTCCAGGGTGGCCAGGTCGAACAGGAAGAGCTTGGCCAGTGCGGCAGTGGTGACCAAAAGGCCGGAGCCGAGGGCGACCTTGGCGATGGCGGCGGAGCGTGCGAGGTTGCGCAGGCCGTAGAGCAGGGCCGCGGTGGCCGCCGCCATCCACACGATGGTGGCGATGCTGTGGCCGACGACGAAACCGTCCGCGGCGCCGGTGGCCGCGCCGACCGCGACGATCGCGGCGGTCACCAAGTACAGCGCCGCGCCGCTCGCGGCGATCCACAGGATCGATTCCTCCGCACCGCCCTTCGGCGTGCCCGCGAGTCTGCGGACGGTCCAGACCGCCACCGCGACGACGGCCAGGCCGATGACCGCCGCCAACGTGGTGGAGATGGACAGGTGCTGCTCGGCAAGGCGTGGCGACGCAAGCCTTTCCGGGGTCGCCGTGGCCGCGAACGCGAGGCCGCCGATCAGCGCGAAGGCGAGACCGAGGCCTGCGACGGCGCTGGAACGCAGCTGGCCGGCCACCCCGAGGAAGCCGAGCGCGACCAGCAGCGTCGCGATCGGAAGAGTCTGGGTGCTCGTCGCACCGACGCATGCTTCGAGCAGCGCGAAGGAACCCGCCACCGCAGCGGCGATGGCGGTGTGGCCCGGAATCTTAGTGAGCGCACGCATTTTCGGCGTCACTGCCGTCGCGGCGAGGGACAGGAGAACCACCGCGTGCGCGGCCGCGACGAGGGCGGCGATACGCCGATCGAACAGCGCCACCACCGCGAGCATCGGGGTCGTCGAGATCGCGAAGGCCAGCGTGGCGACGATGTCACCGGCACGCCTGCGCACCACCAGCACGGTGCCGGACGCACCGACCAGCGCGATCGCGATCGACGCGACCAGCAACCACAGCTCGCGCCCGTGATCGAGCGTCTCGATCAGCGCGATGGCGATGCTCACCAGGGTGGCCAGCACTGCGGGCACCGTGCGCACAATGTGCAGGAACGGCCAGTCCCGTCCGAATTGCACCGGGACGCAAGCCAATTGCAGCACGATCAGGAATCCGAGCAGCACCAACTCGGTGGTTACGAACGGTGCGAGCAGCGCGGCGCCGAGCACCACGAGCACCGCGAGCGGCTGCGACTTCCACCGCATCGCGAGTCCGACGCCACCCGCGGCGACGGCCAGCGCCACCGCCAGCCCGAGCACCGGGTGCAACCAGTGATACACGGCCGTCACTGCGACAACGTCGAGATAGACACCCGCGATACCGGTGGCCGCCAACGCGATTCCGCCGACCCGCCCGCCAGCCTTGCCGACGACCCGCACGCCAGCGCCGACCAGAACGGCCGAGAAAACCGCTCCGGACACAACTCTCGGGACCGGCCCGAAGAATCCGGCCTGCGCGGCGAGCACCAACAGCATCACCACACCGATCAATGTGACCGCCACCCCGGCCACCGCGAGCACCCGGCTGATCACCCCGTCCCGCTGCCACCACGGGACATGCGGCTCTCGCCGCGGCGGCGCGGGCGGCAGCATCCCGGGCGGCGCCATCCGCCTGCCCCTGTGCGGCAACGCGCCCGGTTGCGTGGGCCATCCCTGCGGCACACCCGGTGGCGGCACCGCACCCGGCGGAACCATCGCCCCCGATCCGGGACCCCAATACCGCTCCGCCGCAGCAGCGTAGGCGGACCCGTACACGGGCTGAGCCGCCGTCGGCGGCGGGTAGGGCGGAGGCGGAACCGGCGGAACAGCTGCCGCACTCGACCCGCCACCCACACCCGGCACCGCACCCGGCCAACCCGCCACACCCGAAGACGAGCCAGCACCAGCAGACGAGTCACTCTGAGCACCGGCCGCACTCGTGCCGCGCGCAGGATGCCCGACCGCAGCCGAAGACGTTCCCACACCAGCTGGTGAACCGCCCTCGGCACCAGAGGAGCCCCGGCGCCGGGCGAGGTCTTCGGGCGTACCCGACTCACTCTCCACGGCGACCGGAGTTCCCCCGCCAACAGCGGTGCTGCGCTCGAGGTCGGGGTTCCCGGCGACGGAACTGCTTTCGCTCGCGGCGGCGGAATCGGGGTCCGTCGAGGACGACCCGCGCCACCCTCCCGCGGGCACCGAAGCGGGGCTGCCCCGGAGCGCCGCCGGAATCCCCTCCGCTCCGCCGGGGGCAGCCCGGTCACCTGACGCACCCGCGGCCGAGTCGGCCGGGGCACGCTCGGCGGCGAGATCCGGCGCCACTTGTTCGCGAAGCAGCGCGAGATCCCGCCCGAGTGCACCCATCTGCGTCCCCAGCGCAGTGAACTCACCGGACAAGCGCGAGATCAGCGCCGGATCGATAGATGTAGTCATGACCCCATGCTCGGCCCCTCATCCGTGCCGAACATGAGTAGAAACCCCCGGCCGAGGACCGATATCTACCCGATTTCGCCCAGACCGACCCCCAACCGGCTACGGGTGGGGGCCGGTCGCGCCGGGCGGTCAGGAGGCGGGCGCGGCCCGCATGCCGGTCACCTGGTGGATGGCGCCGATGACCGCCGAACGCGGCGGCATGCGCAGCACGCCGGGTGCGGGTTCGGCCGCCCAATGCCAGCCGAGGCGGGAATCGGTGCTCGGCAGCAGCAGGTGGCGGCCGCCGGGAATCACGGTGACCTGATGTCCGGCCAGGCAGCGCCGGACGTGCACGTCGACCGGGGTGACGGGGCTGGGCGGGGTCACCAGGAACGTCCAGGTGCGGTCGCCGGGGTCGGCGACCACCGGGGCGGTCATCTGGCGGTCCAGGGTGGCGAGCACCTTCCTGCCGAGTTCCGGCGGCATGACGACGCCCCCGAGCAGACTGCCCGTGGTCACCACGGGACGCCCGGCGAGCAACTGGACCGGCAATCCGAACCGATGTCGGAGCAGGTGCGCCGCCTCGTTCGGGCTGTGACAGCGTTCGAACATTATGCTTCCCCTCACGCGATGACGTTGCTGTAGCAAGTGGTCGGCCGTCGGCGTAATAGTTCACGCAGGTCATGGCCCTGCAGGCGCAACTGTTCGGTTCGAGCGAGAAAAACTTGCGACGCGGTCGCGCGATCGGCGCGCCGGGCTCGCACAGTGGTGTTCGGCATCGTGGTCATTGCCGCCGCCCTTTGCATTCTCAAAGTTGCAGAAAGGCAACGGTATTCCAACCAGCGGCCAACGAGTCGTACGCAATGTCCCACTTCGGGTGAAGTCCATCCCGTAGCGTCGTACTCTGAAACCCAGATTTAACAAAGGACTTGGGTACATGGACGAATCGTCGATCGGGGTGCGGATCCGGCGCTTTCGCGGCAAAGCGCTCACACAGCGCCAGCTCGCCGACCAGGCCGGGGTGAGCGTGGATCTCGTGCGCAAGCTCGAGCAGGGTGGACGCCAAACCGCGTCCATCGCGAGCTTGCAGAAACTGGCGCGCGCGCTCGATGTCGACATCTCCGATCTGATCGGCAAGCGCCACGGGATACCGTCCGGCAACCCGGACGCGGGCATCGTCGCCATCCGGCGCGCGTTGACCCCCGTGGACGATTTGCTCGGCGAGGTGCCCGAGGAGGAGGCGGTGAGCCTCGACGACGGCCGCCGCGCGGTCGACTACGCCTGGGGCGCGTACTGGGCGGGCCGCTACGAGCTGCTCACCTCGATCCTGCCCGCCAGCCTCATCCAGCTGCGCGCGACCGTGCACTCCGCGCGCAACGGCGCGGTCGCACCCGCCAACGAACTGCTCGCCCGCATGTGCTGGGTCACCGGTTGCACTCTGGTGCATCTCGGGCACACCGATCCGGCATTCCTCGCCATCCGTCAGGCGCTGGCCGCCGCCGAGCGCGGCAACGATTCGCTGCTGCTGGCGACCATCCGCGGCTCGGTGGCCTGGCAGCTGCTGGTGCAGGGCCGGTACGACGAATCGCGCCGGGTCGCGCTGCGCGCCGCGACGGACCTGGAGCCGGAGGGCGAGGTGCCGCCCGCGCACCTGTCCGCCTACGGTTCCCTCGTGCTCCAAGGCGCGACCGCGGCGGGCCGAGCCCAGAACGTGCCAGAGGCGCTGTCGCTGATCGAGGCGGCAGGTGAGGTCGCGCTGCGCATCGGCGGCGACCGGCAGGACTACGAAACCTATTTCGGCCCATCCCAGGTCGTCATGCAGACGGTGGACGTCAACGTCTCCTCGGAGCGCTATCCCGAGGCGCTGGCCGCGGCGAAGGAGATGCCCGCGAACAGCGGCCTGCCGCAGGCCTCACGCGCCCGCCACCTCGCCGACACCGCGGTCGCGCTGACCCGCACCGGCCAGCACCAGCGCGCCCTGGACGCGCTGCTGAACGCCGAACGCGTCGGCGGCGTCGACTGGATCAAATACCAGTCCCTGCCCCGCCACATCGTGTCCGAACTCCTCGACCACGACCGCCGAGTCCCGCTGCGCGCCTTCGCCCGCCGCATCGGCGTCAACACCTGACCGGCCGAACGACCGAAGGCACGGGTCAGTGCCCGAGCAGTTTGCGCCAATGGGCGATGAACGGATGCTTGGCGGTGACCGAGCCGAGGCGGACGCGGCCGTGGACGACCAGGTGGAGCGGGCCGAGCGGAGGACCGGTGCGGACCTTGTTGTTGAGGCTCGCGCCGATGAGGTCGAGACCGTTCATGTCGACGGTGGCCTCGGCGGGCACCACCAGGGTGAGCGAACTGCAGTAGTCGTCGATGTTCAACTCGACCACCTGGGTGGACATGACCGCCTCGGTGAAATCGAGGGTGACGCCCGCGAACCAGTTGTTCAGGTGCAGCGAAGGCGCGACCTGCCACGGCCCGCGCCTGTTCACGCTCGACATGCGGCCGCGAATCACGTTTCCCGCCGGGGCGGGCGGCATCGGCGGCCGATTCGCGAACGAGGGCGTGGAGTTCACGAACGTCGTGGGCCGTGCGGCGGGCTGACCGATGAGGCGGACGCCGGGCAGATCGATGAGCACGGCGTTCAGTTCGCCGCGGGTCTTGGCGGCCAGGGCGGTGTCCATCCGCTCGGTGAACTCGCCGAGCGAGAGCATCCCGAGCCCGACGGCCCGCTGCAGCAGCTGACCGACGTGCTCGCGTTCGGCGTCGGAGACGCGCAGATCCCGATCGCCGACCGCACCATCGGAGCCGACACCATTGGATACCGATTCGGGGCCGCCCATGGCTTCGAGGCTACCGAGGGGCGACGGTCTCGGCATCAGGGCGATCCCGGATTCCGGCGCGCGTGCGGATCCTCCGCCGGTCGGATGTCCCGGCCTACTCGAGCCCCTGTTCGATCGCGTACCTGGTGAGTTCGACCCGGTTGGCCAGCTGCAACTTCCGCAGCGTCGCCTGCACGTGGTTCTCCACCGTCCGGTGACTCAACCCGAGCCGGGACGCGATCTGCTTGGCGGACAACCCTTTCGCCACCATCCGCAGCACCTCGGTCTCCCGTTCGGTGAGTGCGGGCCGGTGGGGTTCGTCGGGCTCGGCGGGCGCGGTCGCCATCCGGCGGTACTCGCCGAGCACCAGCCCGGCCAGCCCCGGCGTGAACACCGGCTGACCGGCGGCGGTCGCGCGCACCGCGTCGATCAGTTCGGCCGCCGACGCGCTCTTGACCAGATAACCGGAGGCGCCCGCCTTGATGGCGTCCAGCACGTCGTCGCGCTCGGCCGAGGCCGAAAGCACCAGCACCCGGCTCCGCGGCGAGACGCGCAGCACCTCGGCCGTGGCGACAGCGCCGTTCCCGTCCGGTAGCTGCATGTCCATCAGGACGACGGCGGGGCGTACGGCCGCGGCGCGCCTGGTGGCCGAACCGACACCGTCCGCGGTCGCGACGACCTCGAACCCGGCCTCGGCGAGATCGCGGGAGACCCCGTCGCGCCACATCGGGTGATCGTCCACCACCATCACCGAAATGGTCCCGGCCGCACCGTCATCGGTCACCGCACCGCTCCTCTCGCCGTACCGTTCATCGTGCCAGAATCCCCAGGTCAGCGTGCGTCGCGCGGGACACGGAATTCCCATTCGACGCCCTCGCCCGCGCTGCCCTCGGTGAGCAGCTCCGCGGTACCGCCCAGCGCGCCGATTCGCCCGACGATCGACCGCGAAACTCCCATCCGCCCTTCGGCTTCCGCCTCGGCCAATCTGCCCGCGGCGATGCCGATACCGTCGTCGCGCACGCTGACGATCAGCTCGGTGCCGGTGTCCTCCAGCAGCACATAGGCTTTCGCGTCCACTCCGGCGTGCAGCTCGACGTTGACCAGGGCGGTCGCGACGGCGGCGGCGATTTCCCCTGCCGCCCAACGTCCCACCCGCACCGGCTCGCCCGGCGTCGAGACGAACACCTTCGGCGTCGCGTGCACGGTCAGCAGCGGACGCAGATCCAGCTCGGCGCCGCCCGCGTCCTCGCGCACGCCCTGCTCGGAGATCAGCACCCGAAGCGCCACCTCCTGCTCACCAGCACGCAACGCCAATTCCTCGGTGGGTCCGCCGATTTCGCTGCCGCGCCGCTTGATGTAGCTGAGCACCTGGAGCACGCCGTCGTGCACTTCGCGGGCGAGCCGCTCGCGCTCCTCGGCCGCGGCGGTCAGGCGCACCGCGCGCTGCAACTGCTCCTGCGCGCGCCGGGCGGTGTTGGCGGCCAGCCCGAGCGCCAAGCCCACCGAGACGAGCACCGGCGCGGTCGCGTCCGCCCAGACGTCCTGTCCCCACTGGTCGCGCACGGTGATGATCACCGCCGCGATCAGCAGCCCGGACGCGATGCCCGCGACCGGCCCGCGCAGGATCGCCGCCGAGATCACCGCGTTGGCCGCCCACATGGTCGTCGGCAGGGTCTGGTGCCCGTGGTACCAGTCGTAGTCGGCGACCAGCCGGGTGGCGGCGATCAATCCGATCACCACGATGTGGTCGCCGATCACCACCCAGACCCGCACCTTGACCACGTCGGCATGCCACTGCGAGAGCATCAGCGCGGACAGCCCGGACCAGACCACCATCAATGCGATGAACACCCAGCTCAGACGCTGGTTCTGGTAGTAGGGCACGGACGCGACCTGCTGGCCGACGGCGTACAGCAGCGTGACGAGCCGGAACGCCTGCACGGCCCGCCACAGCGGCGCGGTCGCCGCGTCGGCCGGACTGAGCTCAGTCGGCGCGGCCGGGCTCATCGGCGTTCTGTCGTCCGGTGCCTGCGTCGCCCCCGCGCACCTTGCTCAGCAGCGCGACCTCCTCGGCGAGCGTCGCCTCGACATCGAACCTTCCCGGATCCGGCCGGTCCGGTTCCGCCGAATACAGCCGATGCTCGGCGGTCCGCAATTCGCCGAACGTCTCCTCCGGGCTGTCGGCGAGCAGCGATCGAATCGCCGTGTTCATCACCGCGACGAACGGCACCGCGAGCAGGCCGCCCGCGATCCCGCCGAGCACCACGCCCGCCGCGATCGCCAGCACCACCGCCAGCGGATGGATGCTCACCGCGCGGCCGAGCAGCAGCGGTTGCAGCACATGACTTTCCAGCTGCATCACCGCGATGATGATGCCGAGCACGATCAGCGCCGTCACCAGTCCCTTGGTGACCAGCGCGATGAACACCGCGATGGATCCGGCGAGGAACGCGCCGATGATCGGGATGAACGCACTGATGAACACCAGCGAGGCCAGCGGCAGCGCCAACGGCACCCCGAGAATCGCCAGCCCCGCCCCGATGCCGATGGCGTCGACCGCCGCGACCGCGACGGTCGCCCGCACGAAGCCGACCAGCGATCCGAAGCCGAGCTGCCCGGCCAGCCGGACCCGTTCCCGGTGCGCGGTCGGCACGATCCGGGTGACGAACTGCCAGACCTGATCGCCGCTGTAGAGGAAGAAGATCAGGATGAACAGGGTGAGGAAAGTCCCGGTCAGTATGTGCCCGATCACCGTGGCCGTGGTGAGCGCGCCGGAGGTGAGACTGTCCTGATTGGACTGGATCGTCTTGACGATGGTGTCGCCCGCGTTGCGGATCTGATCGTCGCTCATGTGCGGCGGGCCGTTGATCAACCAGTCCTGGATCTTGTGGATGCTGCCGGTGAACTCGTCGGACAGCTGCGGCACACCATCGACGAACTGCTCGACGACGAAGGTCATGATGCCCGCGACCAGCCCGAGCGAGCCGACCATCGAGACGAACACCCCGACCCACCTCGGTATGCCGAGGCGCTGCATCCAGTCCACCAAAGGCGCGAGCAGCGCGGCAGCCAGCAGCGCGATGGCCGTGGGAATGACGACGGTCGCCAGCCGCTGCACGATCATCACCAGGGCGAGCACCGCGGCGAAGATGACCAGCAGGCGCCATGCCCACTCCGCGGTCTGCCGGACGATCGGGTGCACCGCGTCCGCGGCGGAGTCCCGGCGTGGACGTTCCTCGAGCTCGGTCACCTCGTTGAGGGTAGCGCTCCGAGCCGGGCGGTCCGGACAGCCGCACGTGGACGAATGATCGAAACGCTAGATTAGGGGGCGTGTCAGCGCCCTTGGAAGCGGTCAAGCAGACCATGCATACGCGCTGGCCGCTTTACCTGACATCGATGCTGCTGGCCAATGCCTTCGGCGCGGTGCTGGTGTGGGCGTTCATCCAGTACGGACTCCCCGTTCCGGAAGGCGAGGCGGCCGGTACCCGACGCACCGGTCTGCTCATCCCCGCACTCGTCTTCATCACCGGCGGATTGCTCAGCCTCGCCGCTTCGGCGCTGATGCTGCGCCCTGTCATGCGCTGGCAGATGCGCGGCGGTCCGCCGAGCCGCCAGGAACAGATGGCCGCACTGCACGCGCCGCTGCGCCAGGCGATCCTGCATCTGGCGCTGTGGCTGATCGGCGGCGCGGTGCTGGCCGGACTCATCATCTCCGACACGCCCGCGCTGGCCGGTGCGGTGATCGTCACCGAGTGCATGGCGGCCACCATCGTGTTCGGCTTCACCTACATGCTCGGCGAGCGCATCCTGCGTCCGGTCGCGGCGCAGGCCCTGACCGAGGGCACCTTCGATCACACCCTGACGCCGGGCGTCGGCACCAGGATGGGGATGACCTGGGGCATGGGCACCTTCGCGCCCACCATCGCCATCGTGCTGCTGTGCGTCACCCAGATCTCCTCGGACGTGAAGTTCTCCGCCCAGTCGCTGGCGATCTCGATCCTGCTGCTCTGCGGCGTGGTGATCTTGCAGGCGCTCGCGCTGTCGATGCTCACCGGTTCGAGCATCTCCGACCCGGTGCGTCAGCTCAGCCAGGCCATCGACCGGGTGCAGGAGGGCGCCCGGGATGTGCAGGTCGAGGTGTTCGACGGCAGCGAGATCGGCCTGCTCCAGGTCGGCTTCAACCGCATGATGGAGGAGGCGGCCAAGCGCCGCCAGCTCCAGGAGCTGTTCGGTCAGCACGTCGGCGAGGAAGTCGCGCAGCGCGCCCTCGACTACGGCACCGAGCTGGGCGGCGAGACCAGATTCGTCGCGGTGTTGTTCGTCGACATGGTCGGCTCCACCGCCACCGCCGCCGAACGGCCGCCCACCGAGGTGGTGAGCCTGCTCAACGAGTTCTTCCGCATCGTGGTCGACGTGATCGACCGGCACCACGGGTTCGTCAACAAGTTCGTCGGCGATGCCGCGCTCGCCATCTTCGGCGCGCCGCTGGACCGGCCGGACGCGCCCACCGCGGCGCTCGCGGCGGGCCGCGAACTCCGCGAGGCGCTGCGCGAGGTGCCCGGCCTCGACATCGGCATCGGCGTGTCCGCGGGTTTGGCTGTCGCCGGAAATATCGGCGCCGCCAACCGTTTCGAATACACGGTGATCGGCGATCCGGTCAACGAGGCTTCCCGATTGACCGAATTGGCCAAAGATCAACCCGGCCGAGTGCTCGCCTCCGGTAGCGCATTGTATTTCGCGGAGGAAAGCGAGCAGGAGTTCTGGGTGGAAGGCGAAGAGGTGCAGCTGCGCGGTCGCCGCAGGAAAACCCGATTGGCGTGGCCGAAAGAAGGCGCCGACCCGCGCACCGATGCCGACGTTCGAACAGCAGATTCGTTAGGCTGACGGCGTGACGGCCAACGGGGATACAGCGGGCGAGCCTGCACCGCGAACGTCCACCGTCGAGCAAGGCCGGAGCAAATTCTGGTGGGCCAAATGGTTGCTGGGCGCCGCGCTGTTGGCTTTGTTGATCGGCGAAGGCGTCTATCTGTGGCCGCGGCTACACGAATCGTGGCAGAAACTCACCGAAATTCATTGGGGTTGGGTCGCGGCCTGTATCTGGTTCCAAGCGCTTGCCATGAGCGGATTCGGCCGGGTGCAGAAACAACTGCTGCGCGCCGGCGGCGTCGACGTGAGTCAGAGCAAATCCGTGGCGGTCGTGTACGGCGCGACCGCGATGTCGGTGACGTTGCCCGCGGGGCAAGTGTTCTCCACCGCGTTCACCTACCGGCAGACCCGGCGCTGGGGCGCGAGTCCTATCGTCGCGTCCTGGCAGCTGGTCATCTCCGGCGTGATCGCGACGGCCGGGCTCGCGCTGCTCGGCGTCGGCGGCGCGCTGCTGGTCGGCAATCAGGTGGGACCGCTGAAGCTCGTGCTCTCGCTCGCCGCGGTGGCCGCCCTGATCTGGGCGGGCAACTACATCTCGAGCAATCCCGGCTCGCTGGAGAAGGTGCTGCGTCGGCTGCTCGCGCTGGTCAACCGGGTACGCAAGCGTTCTGCCGACCACGGCATGAGCAAGGTCGCCGAGATCCTGACCCAGCTCGAGTCGGTGGATCTCGGCAAACGCGATGGCGTCTGGGTGGCGGGCTGGGCGCTGGTGCACCGATTCGGCGACGTCGCCTGTCTCGGCGCGGCCTGCTACGCCGTCGGCGCCGATCCGAAACTCGCGGGCCTGCTCATCGCCTTCACCGCGGGCAAGGCCGTCGGCTCCATCCCGTTCGCCCCCGGCGGCATCGTCTACGTCGACGCGACCCTGATCTACGGCCTCACCGCGGGCGCGGGCCTGCCCGCCGCCCAAGCGGTCGCCGCCGCCTTCGTCTACCGCCTGGTCAGCTTCATCCTGGTCGCCATCGTCGGCTGGATCGTCTTCGCCTTCCTCTTCCGTACACCTCAAGCCGACGACGCCGACTACGAGAAGGAATTCGAGACGCGCCGCACGCTCTGAACGCCTGACGACGTCCCGGCGAAGTGACTGGACAGGGCCAGTATCGGATCGGTGTCAAGATCGAGATCGAAACGATGCCGCACTACGCTTGCGCCCGTGAAGAGACTGGTTCCGGTGGCGGTGGACGCATTGTTGGTGATCTTGTTCTGCGTCATCGGCCGGCGCAGTCACGACGAGGCGGTGATCGCGGGCCTGCTGAAGACGCTGTGGCCGTTTGCCATCGGACTGGCGATCGGGTGGGCCGCCGCGCTCGCCGTGGAGCGCCGCACCGGACGCCTCGACGGAACCCTGGTGTGGCCAACGGGAGTCCTGGTGTGGCTCGGCACCCTCGGTGGCGGAATGGCGCTGCGCGCGATCAGCGGACAGGGGATCGCGTTCAGCTTCGTACTGGTCGCGGCCACGGTGCTCGCGCTGTTCCTGCTGGGTTGGCGCGCGGCGATCCGAGCGCTGAACTGATCCGCCGCGCGGATGGATCGCAGGCACCGGATCGGCGTGCGAACCGATCAGCGCGCGAACCCGAGCGCGGCGATCACGACGGCTCCGGCGCGGCCAGCGACTGCAACATCCTGGCGGCCATCCGCGCGGTGGCGTTCCCGCTGTCCACGTCGTTGATGTGCACCGCGAACGCCAGATCGCCCATGTTCGCGATGAGCCAGCCGTCGTCGCCCGCTTTCGCCGCGTAGGCGATCACCGGGTACGGCCGCAGCGGCGACAGATCGGGAGCTCCGGTCGCGTCGCGCAGCATGGTGCGCAGCCGTTCGGTCAGCTCGCCGCCCAGCGGCGTGAGCTGCGCGTCGGTGCCACCCGTCTTGGTGACCTCGATCTTCGGCGCGGGCACCTCGCCGCGCGCGATCGACGCCGCCGCGATCGCCATCCCGAAGGGGCTGGCCAGCACCGCGTCCGACCCGCCGCCCTGGCGCACCTGCTCGGCGCTGCGTCCGGCGATGGCCAGCCGTCCGGTCACCTCGTCCAGCCCGGCCACCTGGAAATCGATGCCGATGCCGAGCCTGCTCGCGGCCTCCGCCGCCTCCTGCACCGAAACGTCCTGCGGAGCCTTGCCGTTACCGGCCGCCGCGACGGCGCGGAACAGCTCGATATTGCCGCCCACCGGGTACAGGCCGGTGAACGCGATCGGTCCGTGCTCGCTGGCCTGACTGTTCTGCGCGACCGCGACCACCGCTCCGCTGGACGGCTGGATCGCCACGATCGTGGCGGGCGTGCCGACGCTCACCACCGCGTCCTCGGCGGCGCGCTGCAACCGCTGGTCCATGGTGGCGATGATGTCCGGCCCCGGCGGCCCCTGGTAGCCGGCGACCTGGCTGATGAATCGCCCGTCCGGCTCGAAGATCTGCACGCCCCAGCCGGAGTGCTCGTCCTGGCTGGTCTCCCAGACCTTGCGCAGCGCGTCCAGCTGCGGCGACCAGACCCGGCGGTCCGAGGAGATCAGCCGCGGGTGCTTCTCCATCACCACGCCGGGAATCGGCGCCATCCGCGGTTCCAGGATCGCGAAATCGCCATCGCGCAGGTTGACCGCCACGATCGGCTTGCCCTGAGAGGAGGCCAGCTGCTGCATCAGCGCGGGGCCGGTGATCAGCGGCGCGACGGGCTCGATGGCCTTGGCCAGCGCGTCGGTGGAGGCGACCGGATCCGGCATTCGCGTCGGGTCGAGCTTGATCACGTTGATGACCTGCTCGTGCATCAGCGGCGCGCCGACCATGTCGAGGACCCGCGGGGGCGGGGTCGGCGTGGTGCGCACCAGCTTCACGGTGCGGTTGCCTTGCAACTGCGGCAGCACGACAGACGGTTCCCAGGAGATCCGCCAGCCGATCGCGAGCTTGCGGACCGTGCCCTGGAGGCTGTAGCTCCAGTTCTTGTTCGCGCCGAAGCTCCAGTCGACGTCCATGCTGAAGATCGCCGACTGCGAGTCGAGGCCGATGAATTGGGTCTTCTGGTAGTCGACCTTGCCTGGATGCAGACCCTCGAACATTTGCTTCAGCGTTGCCGAAGCGGCGTTCGGATAGGAGGTGAGCTCCGATGCCTTCTTGTAATCCTGGTTGTCGAGGAGTTCGGTGAAGCGCTCGACGACGGCCGCGGGCTCGCTGGGCTCCTCGCGAAACCCGCAGGAACCCATGGTGACTGCCACAGCCGCCGCTCCCGCGAGTGCTAGTGCGCCCCTAACGCGAAAGCGGCGAGATCCCCTCACATCCATGTCGCCCACTCTTCACTCTTGTCACTCCAGCAACAAGACCACCGTACCTGAAATGAACCTGTTTGCGACGTCCCGGTGATCGGGCCGTTACCCATGCTCAGCATTGTCAATTGTGCCCGAAAACGCCTGTCCGAAGGTCCCGATCGGTAACGGTGTCCAGTCACAAGGCGATAACCGGCGCCGCTACCGTACCTGCCGAAACGCGAACGCGGGCGAGAACCCCTGCGGTCAGTCATCCGTCCCGAACAGAGCGCGTCCGGCACAGTACGACCTCCCTGGAGTACCCCTTCCCCACCCTGTTCACGCAGAGCGGAACCACCGCGCTGACTTGCGGCGTAATCTTGTAATCATTGCAACACCGCACCACAGTAAGTAGGCATACACGCCTTGCTCCTGAAGGAGAATCGCCATGAGGCACGAACACCGCGGACGAGGTTTCGGACGCCCCGGCGGCTGGCAACAGGCCGATCTTCCCGACCCCGCCGATGTGCCCGACTGGTTCGCCGGAAGATTGCCCAGCGACTGGTTCGTCGGCAAACCGGTCATCGAGGTGGACCGCGACGAGATCGTGGTCATCGGCGAGCTGCCGCTGCCCAAGCCCGAGCCCACCGACACCGAGGACGCCGAAGCGCCCACCGAGAAGATCCCGGCCGCGACGAAAGAGGGCGCCATCGCCCGCTTCCGCGAATCCACCCGCCCGGCGCGCATGCAGATCGCGGGCGAGGCCCAGCACCGCTACGGCCGCAACGTGGCGTGGGGCGTCTCCGTGGACGGGGAACGAATCATGTTCACCCAGCTCGCCGTTCCGGTGATGACGCGGTTGCGCCAGCCGGAGCGCAAAGTGCTCGACACCCTGGTCGATTCCGGCGTCGCCCGCTCTCGCTCCGACGCGCTGGCCTGGACGGTGAAACTGGCGGGCAAGCACGCCGAGGCGTGGCTCGAGGAACTGCGCACGGCGATGCGCAAGGTCGACGACCTGCGGTCGGAGGGCCCGAAAGGTTTGTGAGCCGGGGTTCGTGAGCCGGGCGTTCCTGCTCGGCCGGGCGCGGTTCGCTCTGTGGCCGCGCCCATTAGGGTTGGCCCCATGGCCGACACCGCCCCGATCCTGGTCCTCAACGGGCCGAACCTGAACATGCTCGGCACCCGCCAGCCCGAGGTGTACGGTTCGGCCACCCTCGACGACGTGGTCGAACTATGCGAACGGACTGCGGCGAAGTTCGACAGGAAGATCGTCGCGTTCCAGTCCAATCACGAAGGCGCGCTGATCGATCGGATCCATGAGGCGCGCGGCGCGGAGTCGGCGATCGTCATCAATCCCGGCGGGCTCACCCACACCTCGGTCGCGCTGCGCGACGCGCTGGTGATCCCCGAGGTGCCGATCGTGGAGGTGCACATCAGCAATGTGCACGCCCGCGAGGAATTCCGGCACCACTCCTTCATCTCCCCCATCGCCACCGCGGTGATCGCGGGCATGGGAATTCAGGGCTACGCCGCCGCCATCGAATTCCTCGCCACCCGCTGATTCACGCGATACGGAAAACCGGGAAACCCGATGCGATGGCGGCGAGTTCGTCGTCGGTCGAGTTCTTGGTGATGCCGTCGAAGAAGCGGTTGACCTCCCAGCCCCACTTCTCCAGGTAGAGCCGCAGCACCGGCGTCTTGTCCGCGTCGGCCACCTCGGTGGCCGTGAACGCCTCGGCCTTGCGCCCGAGCCGCAATTCGCCCGCGCCGGCGACCCGCAGATTCCGCACCCACTGCGTGTGCCCGCGCGGCGCGACCAGGTAGCGCGCGCCGGTCTCGTCCACCAGCAGGTTCACCATCGTGGTCCGCCACTCCCCGCTCTTGCGGCCACGCACGGCGAGCAGCCGCGATCCCGCGATGCTGATTCCCAGCCGGGGCAGCCAGTTGACGATGCGGTTCACGATGGGATCGAAGCCGGTGGGGCCGATGTAGCGGGTGGTGGCGTCCATGATGTCTCCTCATTCTGTGAGCACTGCTCTCTGTTGAGAACAATGATCCACCCCTGTGCGCACAAAGTCAAGAGCAGTGCTCTCTTTTCTGTGGACGCGCGGTCCCTCCCGGATGCCACCCGAGCTCGGCGCATGTCACGGGCACGGGCAACGCGCATGGAGATGGACATGGACATGGACATGGACATGGGCATGGACAACGAGGCAACGAGGCAACGAGGCAACGAGGCAACGAGGCAACGAGGCAACGAGGCAACGAGGCAACGAGGCAACGAGGCAACGAGGCAACGAGGCAACGAGGCAACGAGGCAACGAGGCAACGCTTACCGAGGAACCAGACGAACCAACAAGTAAGCGTCGAACCCACGAGCACGAAAACGGCCGCGATCCGCCAGAAGTGCTCGACCGTCGGCACTTCCAGCTTCGACAGAGCCGAAGTGATCGCGACCCGACTCGCTCGGCCGGACTACGAAATAGTCTTCGTGCGCAGAACGCCGGCGCTACCGGAATCGCCGATATCCCGAAAGGGAAAGCACGCGAACCGAATCGCGCGCCGAATCAACGCTCACCCCTCGGGAAGCGGAATCAGTTCGAGGTGTTCGGCCGCCTGCGGCTCGGCGGCAATACCGCGTTCGGCGACCAGATCCACCCCACCACCGTGCGAGACCAGCCATCTACCGCACACGCAGCGCAAATAGCGGACGGAGCGATGCGAGGACACGAGCATCGGCGAGGACCACGAGCAGGTGGGGCAGGTGTCGGGCATAGCTAAGGCTGAATAACGAACAGCCGGAAGGCAACGACCAGCGCGGCGTGGCGTCGAACTGGATTCGAAAAGCGGCCCGCTACCGGCGAGCGGGCGACCGCATCACCGACAGGCTCGAGATGCTTTGCCCTTCATAAACTTCTGGAAAGCGCGGCGACGAACGCTGTTGGCATGTCGAATTTCGCCTTGCGCTCCAGCAGATTTCTCATTCGATGCGGTGTGGTCGCCGCCGCCATCGACTGGTGCAACAAAGGCGCACTGGTGCAACACTTCCCCGCTTCCGGCTCGCCCGGCCCCTACACCACCGGCGGCGATGGCGACTGGTCCTCCATCGGCGAGCCGGTGCGCCAATCGGTTTCGGCCGAGCAAAGCATTGTTCCCTCGGAATGTAGTAGGTATGCTACGAACCATCCGGTCCGCATAACGGGAGGATGCCATGACTGTGGGCGATGGCGTCGTGATCGACGTCGAGGGTCTGCGAATGCGCTACGGCGCGAAGGACGTCCTGCACGGGGTCGGCTTCCAGGCTCGGCACGGTGAGGTCCTGGCCCTGCTCGGCCCCAACGGCGCGGGCAAGACCACCACGATCGAGATACTCGAAGGCTTCCGCATCCGTTCGGCGGGCCGGGTCGATGTCCTCGGCGCCGATCCCGCGCACGGCGGCGAGGACTGGCGGGCCCGCATCGGCGTCGTCCTGCAATCCTGGCGCGATCACGGGAAATGGCGTGTGCGCGAACTGCTGTCGAATCTCGGCGGGTACTACGCGCCGTACGGCACCGAGCGAATCAGCCGGCCGTGGGACACCGACGAACTCATCGAGGCCGTCGGCCTGACCGAACAGGCGGGCACGAAGGTGATGTCCCTGTCCGGCGGTCAGCGGCGCAGGCTCGACGTCGCCATCGGCATCGTCGGCCGCCCGGAACTGCTGTTCCTCGACGAGCCGACCGCCGGTTTCGATCCCCAGGCCCGGCGCGAATTCCACGACCTGATCCACCGTTTGGCCGACGACCTGCACACCACCATCCTGCTCACCACGCACGACCTGGACGAGGCCGAGAAGCTGGCCGATCGCATCCTGATCCTGGCGGGCGGGCGGATCATCGCGGACGGTTCGGCCGACGAGTTGTCCCGCCGCATCGCGGGCGAGGCCGAGGTGCGCTGGACTCGCGACGGCCAGCGCTTCGTGCACACCACCACCGAGTCGACCAAGTTCGTCTACGAGCTGTTCAAGCAGTACGGCGAGGACATCGGCGAGCTCGAGGTGCGCCGCGCGTCCCTCGAAGACACGTACATGACACTGGTGCGGCAGTTCGAATCCGGTCAGCTGGAGAACGAAGTCCACGCCTTGGAGGAGGTGGCGCGATGAACCCGATCAGGAACGCGGTCCGCGCAGGCTTGTCGCGCGGCGTGATCGAGCTGCGGCAGACGGTGACCAACGGCCAGGACCTTTTCGGCTTGCTGTTCTGGCCGGTCATCATGGTGGTCGTGCTGATCTTCATGCGCAACACGACGTTCGGGTCGAGCGGCTTCGCGCTCGGGACGCTCGCGCTGCCGAGCATTCTCGGCATGCTGGTCTCGTTCAACGGCATCTTCGGCATCGCCCAGCTGCTCAGCTTGGAGCGCGAGGACGGAACCCTGCTGCGCGCCAAGGCGACTCCGAACGGGATGGTGGGCTACCTGGTCGGCAAGGTGGTCACGGTGTCGGGCTGGGTGCTCGTGCCGTTCGGCATCGTGCTCGTCCCCGGATTGTTCGTGGTCGGCGACGTCGCGCTGGACACCCCGGCCGCGTGGCTGTCGCTGATCGGCATCGTGCTGCTCGGCATGCTGGCCACCCTGCCCATCGGCGCGTGCATCGGTGCGCTGTTCGACAGCCCGCGCGGGGTCGGGTTCGCGTCCATGCCCATCATGGGTCTGGTCGCGGTGTCGGGCATCTTCTACCCGATCACCTCGATACCGGGCTGGGTGCAGGGAATTGCCCAGTGCTTCCCGATCTACTGGCTCGGCCTCGGCATGCGCGCGGCGATGTTGCCGGACGAGGCGGCGGCCGTCGAGCTCGGCGGCTCCTGGCGGCATGTGGAAACCATTGCGGTGCTCGGCATCTGGGCGGCGGCGGGATTCGTTCTCGCGCCGATCCTTTTGCGCAGGATGGCACGGCGGGAATCGGGTTCCAGCGTCGCCGCCCGACGCGAGAAGGCCATGCAGCGTGCCTACTGAGGTCATCTACAACCGGATCGCCATGCTGCGCGCCGAGCGTGGCATCTCCCGGCGCGAGCTGGCGGAGGCGCTCGGCGTGCACTACCAGACGATCGGTTACCTCGAGCGCGGCGAATACAGCCCGAGCCTGCACCTGGCGCTGCGCATCGCGGAGTACTTCGAGGTGGCGGTGGAGGTCGTCTTCTCCACCGCCCCGTTCCCCCGGCTCGGATCGGGAAGCGAAACCGCCTGAGGACGAACTGGCCGATGACGGTCACCGAGCGGGCTCGTCCGGACGGCTCACACCGCGTCCGACTCGCGCTCACCCAGCATCAGGTTGTAGGTGGAGACCGCCCTGCCGCGCTCCTCGCTGGCGGCGATGGCCTTGCGCCAGAACGACTGAGCGGTGTGCGAGAAGGTGGCGTCGACGCCGACCTCTTCGCTGGCGTCGATGATGTGCTGCGCGCCGGCCTCCATCATCTTCAAGCTGGCCAGGTCGGCCCAGCCGCCCGCCTGGTTGGCGACGGAGAACTCCTGCATGAAGTAGGGGAACGCCTCGCTGGACCGCACCGCGAACGGTACGAACTGGGCGATGTCGTGGCCCGACTTCGCGATCACGGCGGTGGCCTGGTCGAAGGCCAGCAGCCACGGGTGGAAGATGACGAGCAGCGCCTGGTAGAAGATCTGGGCCAGACCGTCGTCCGCGCCGAGGTACTCCTGCGGGCTCAGCGGGCGCAGCAGCTCGGCGTGCGCGTCGAACACCTCGCGCGGACCGCTGTAGAAGATGTAGGACGCGGGATGGGTGATGTTGTCCCCCGCCGACATGACGCCGCCGGAAATGAACTGGGCGCCGCGCTCGCGCACCCACGCCGCGCCCAGGCGGGTCTTCTCCGGCGAATCCGACGACAGATTCGCGATCACCTTGCCCGCCAGCCGGTCCTCGGCCTGGCCGAGCACGTCGTACATGGCGGCGTAGTGAGTCAGGCTGACCACGGTCACCTCGTTGGCGTCGAGCGCGTCGGCGACCGTCGCGGCCCGCTTGGCGCCGAGTTCGACCATCGCGTCGACCTTGGCGGTGCTGCGATTCCAGACGGTCACCTCGACGCCCGCGTCGAGGAAGGCCCGGACCATCGCCTGCCCCATCGGACCGAGGCCGATCACGGAAACGGAACGGGTGGACTGCTCGGACATTGTGTGCCCCTTCGGTTCTGGATTGCTGGTTCGCGGCGCCGGAACCGATAGTCGTCTGTGCAGGTAGAGTCGACAAGACCGCACGTCGAGGTGGGGATACTTACCTCGAGGTCCGAAATATGGTCAGGAGGTCGGCGATGAACGGCAAGAGTGACATGGATCACGATGTGTGCGGTATGTCGGTCGCGATCGACGTCGTCGGCGGCAAATGGAAACTGCACCTGATGTGGGTGCTCGGTGCGGGCCCCCAGCGCTTCGGCGAAATCCGGCGCCTCCTGGAAGGCGTCAGCGAGAAGGTCCTCGCCGAGAATCTGCGCCAGCTGGAGTCCAGCGGAGTCGTACACCGCGAGGTGTTTCCGGAGATCCCGCCGCGCGTCGAGTACTCGCTGACCCCGATCGGCCACGAACTCGCGGCGGCGCTGCGCCCGCTCGAAGAGTGGGGCGACAAGCATCGGGTGGAACTGCTCGGGAATCTGGCGTCGGTCGGCTGAGCGCGACCGGCGGGAGAGCAATGGTTGCTCCACGGGCCTCTCGGACCACCCCGTCGGAACCATCCGACTGCCGTCGATAGAACGAGCTCGGTCGCTCGGGCAAATGTCGCTGATCTGCGCGGCGATGTGGGGCGTGCCGTGGCGTGCGGGGGTTCGGGGCTGCGCCGACAATGTGGGCATGACCTCCGCGCCCCGGGTGCTGCTCGCCCCCGACAAGTTCAAGGGTTCGCTGTCCGCGTCAGCGGTGGCCGCCGCGCTGGCGGCCGGAATCGCCGCGGCGCGGCCCGACGCCGAGCTCGTGCGCGTTCCGGTCGCCGACGGTGGTGACGGCACCGTGGACGCGTTCGTCGCCGCGGGGTGGGAGCGGGTCGAGTCGATCGCGCCGGGGCCGACGGGCGTTCCGGCGCCCGCTGCCTACGCACTGCGCGGGGACACCGCGGTCGTGGAGTTGGCCGAGGTCGCCGGACTGGTGAAACTGCCTGGCGGACAGTTCGATCCACTCGGCGCGGGGACGGAAGGGCTCGGCGTCGTCATCGCGGACGCGCTGGAGCGCGGCGCGACGCACATAGTGCTCGGCCTGGGCGGCAGCGCGTCCACCGACGGCGGCGCGGGTCTGTTGCGCGCGCTCGGTGTTCACGTCCTCGACGCCGAAGGTCGTGAATTGCCGTCGGGCGGAGGTGCTTTGGCACGCGCGGCACACCTCGATCGCACCGGCTTGCACCCGAGAGCCGCCGCGGCCCGGTTCACCCTCGCCTGCGACGTGGACAATCCGCTGCTCGGGCCGAAGGGCGCGGTCGCGGTCTACGCACCGCAGAAGGGCGCCGACCCGGCGCAACGAGCGATTCTCGAAGCGGCGCTGACGAATTGGGCGAAGCTGGTCGGCCCGGAATTCGCCGAGCGGCCGGGAGCGGGCGCGGCGGGCGGCACAGGCTTCGGCGCGCTCGCGGTACTCGACGCAGAAGTACGCAGCGGCATCGAGGTGCTGCTCGATCTCCTCGACTTCCCGGCCCTGCTGCGCGAGGCGACCCTCGTGGTGACGGGCGAGGGCTCGCTCGATGCCCAGAGTCTGCACGGCAAGGCCCCCGTCGGCGTCTGCGCGGCGGCGCGCGCCGCGGGCGTCCCGGTCGTCGCGGTGGCGGGCCGCGTTCAGCTCGATCCGGACGCACTGCGCGCCGCGGGCTTCACCGCCTGCTACCCACTGAGCGACCTCGAACCGGACCCGGCTCGCTCCATGGCGAACGCCGCACGACTCCTCGAGCGAATCGGCGACGGCATTGCCCAGCACGAGCTCTGAACGGCAACCGTCACCACGCCTTATCGCCCCCATACATCAGCGCCACGCCGCCCCGATCGCGGTAGCAGCCGACCGCCGTCAGCTCGTCCCGGGCATCGGTGCGGAAGGCCGCTTTCGCTAGGGCATCCGGCCGCCGAACCGCCATCTCTCTCCGCATGCGAGCCGGATATCCGCACGTGGGAGAGCAGGCGCATCAGCGGGTCGGGAGTGGGGCCTGCTCGGCGTGGGTGATGGTGACCTGGCCGGTGCGCAGGTAGGTGAGCACCGCGTCGTCGACCGCGGGGTTGCCGCGCCCGAAGGTGCCGTGGTCGCCGCCTTCGACGGTGATCAAAGAACCCTGGAGCGCCCGCGCCATCGCCGGGCCGCCTTCGTATTGCGTGAGTGCGTCGTACCTGCTTTGCAGCAGTAGCGGTTTCGTGCGCAGGGCGGCGCCGCTCAACGGAACCGGTTCGGCGACCGGCCGCCAGGATCCGCAGCTGAGGCCCGCGCGGACCAGGTCGGCACGGGCGTCCATGGCGTTGCCGCCGGAGGCGATGGTGCCGATCGCGGCGCCGATCAGTTCCGGGCGACTCTGCACCGCGTTCTCGTTGCAGGTGATGGCCGAGAAGACGAAGCGGCCGGTGGGGTCGGTGGCGGTGGCGCCCTCGATGGCGAGCAGCCGCTGCACGTTGGCGGGATCGGCGTTGGCATCGGACATCGCCCGCGCGAAAGTCGGCCAGAACGAACGGGTGTAGGTCGCCACCGCGGTCGCGCCGACCAGCGGCACCTGCGCCGAGCCGCCGCCGGAGATCAAGGTGCGCACCAGGTTCTGGAGTTTGCCGCCCTGCTCGATGGTGCCGTTGAAGCCGTCGCGGGCGAACTCGGCCAACGGCTCGGGCAGTTCACCCGGCAGATCGGCCACGCTCGCGGGCGGCGGCGTCAGGTTGGCGTACCAGCCGCCGCCCTGCGCGGAGACCAGCCGCACCCAGTTCTGGTAGACGCGCAATGCCGTTTCGCCGAGCCGGTATTCGCCGTTGTGCTCGGCGATCCAGGCGAACAGGTCGTCGAGGCGCTGCTTGCCCGCGGCCTGTTGCTGAGCGAACTCCTCGGTCCACACCCAGTCCGGGTGCACGTTGGAGTCGAGCACCATGCGCTCGACCCGGTCGGGGAACAGCGAGGCGTACACCGCACCGAGGTAGGTGCCGTACGAGGTGCCGAGATAGCTGATCCGCTCGATGCCGAGAGCGGCGCGCACCGCATCCATGTCGCGGGCGGTGTTCTCGGTGGTGATGGTGTCCAGGTAGCCGGGCTGCGCCGCGTCACAGGCCTTCTCGATCTCGTCGCGACTGCCGCCGCCGATCGAAACCTGTTGTCCCTCCGCCTCTTCCGTGCCGCCAGCACAGCGCAGTGGAGTGGCCCAGCGCAGCCCGCGCGGCTGCACCGCGACGCGGTCGTAGTGGGCGTTCAATGCGGCGGGCACGACCTCGACGCGCTGCGCCCAGAACCCGAGCGCGTCGGCGCCGGGGCCGCCTGGGTTGGTGAAGATGACACCGTGCCGTTCGCCGGTGGCGGCGATCCGGCTGACGGTGAGATCGATACGCGGGCCGTCGGGATCGGAGTGATTCATCGGCACGCTGATCACGGCGCACTGCGCGCCCGAGTTCTCGGGCACCGCGCCCTCCGGACAAGATCCGAAAACCGTTGCGGGAGCGGCGTCGGCGAGTCCCGTCACCACCGATCCGGCGAGCAGACCCGCTGCGGCAAGGGTGGCGGCCACCCGTGAAATACGCGTCCTCATCATGTTTTCGCACCTCCGCCGAGCCACCGCCCTCGGCAGAGCGCACGGCGCGACCAAGAGCATTCTGATCGGGCCGCGGCCGGGTAGACAAGTCGAACCGACGATTTCACACCGGATGCGCTGCGATGTCTCGCCGACGGGCATACCGGAGTAGCGTCGAGCCATGTCGACCGAGATCCGCAACAATGTCGCCCTGGAACGCTTCGAGATCTACGTCGACGGTGCCATCGCCGGATACGCGGAATACCAGGACACCGCGTCCGAGCGCGCGTTCGTGCACACCGAGATCTACCCGAGCTACGAGCGCCAGGGCTACGCGACGCAGCTGGTCGGCACGGCGCTGGCGGGCACTCGCCGGGAGGGATTCGGCGTGCTGCCGATGTGCCCCTTGGTTCACCACTTCGTGCAGACGCACCCCGAGTACATCGCCGCGGTGCCACAGTGGGCTAGACAACGCCTCGGTCTGCCGCAGTGATCTCAGTAGTTCGCGACGGCGCCGTCGAGCGCGAGCTGTAGATCCGCGTGCACCAGTCGTGCGATCTCCGCGGGCTTGCCAGGCAGGTCGGCGATCGGCGACTGGAAGTAGAAGCTGGCCGACTTGGCCTCTTCCTTGGTCGGCTCGATGGTCGGGTCGGGGCGCGGGCCGTAGCTCAGACCGAGGCTGACCAGCGTGGGCTGCACGCCGAGCTTCATGGCGCGGAACGCGATGTGCCCGATGCCGCTGCCGACGGCCTGCACCTTGGTCGGGTCGACGTCGTTGCACGTGCCTTCGGGGAACACCGCGATGTGATCACCGCGCGCCAGCCGTTCTGCGCAGATGTCCATCATGCGCTGCCCCGCCGCGTTCACCGCTCTGATGCCGTGATCCCTGCCACGGAAGACCGGGATGCCGCCCATCATGTCGACCTTGCGCCGCTGGTCGGGATCGAGGAACAGCTCGTCCTTGGCCAGTACACGCACCCGGCCGATGAGCGTGCGCAGCGGGCTGCGCCAGGCCGCCGCGGCGACCGTGTACGGATCGTTCTGCGAGAGGTGGTTGATCGCGAAGATGATCGGCTTGCCCGACCTGGTCAGCGCCCGCACCGCTTCCTTGGCGCGCTCGGCGTAGCTGATCCGGGGGTGGTAGCGGCGTCCCAGAAGGGCATACGCGGCCTTCGCCTTCAGCCGGTTCTGCCGGTGATCGCGGTAGTAGTCGTAGACGGCGTCACTGTTCTCGAGGACGACCTCGGGCGCTTCCATACCGCCGACTCTACGACGTCGCCGTGTATGTGCCACATCGGGCAGCTGGCCGCCGAACAGGGCCGGAAAATTGGCTCAGACAGTTGTCGCCCCTTTTGTCCCGCGGTGAACTCGCGACGAAATCCAGGGGCCTGGAAACGAGCACTGAGGCGCACAAACTGCGATGATGTGCGAGTGGCACGCGGAGACGACCCGGATGATCGGAAAACTCACGGCGGGCACGGTGACCGTCGCCGTCGCGATTTCCGGCGCGGCGAGCAGGCGGTACGGGCGGGCACCCTGCTGCTGGCGGCGACGGATCTGGTCGAGCCGACCTTCCGAAGAACTGTGGTGTACATCATCGAGCACAACGACTCCGGCAGTCTCGGCGTCGTACTCAACCGCCCGACCGACACCGCGGTCCACGACGTGCTGCCGCGCTGGGCCGATCTGGCCACTACACCGCGCACCCTGTTCAGCGGCGGGCCGGTGAAACGGGACGCCGCCCTCTGTCTCGGCACCTTGAAGGCCGGCGCCACCACCGCGGGCGCGCCCGGCCTGCGCCGGGTCGACGGCCGCGTGGTTCTCGTCGACCTCGACGCCGATCCCGATCGGATCGCCCCGCTCGTCGAGGGCGTCCGGATCTTCGCGGGCTACTCCGGCTGGACCTTCGGTCAACTGGAGGGCGAGCTGGAGAACGACGACTGGATCGTGCTCTCGGCGCTCTCCTCCGACCCGATCAGCACCGGCCGCTCCGATCTCTGGGCGCACGTGCTGCGCCGCCAGCCTCTGCCGCTCTCGCTGCTGGCCACCCACCCGATTGAACTGGAACGCAACTGAGCCCGTGTACTCCTCAGACGAGAAGGAGTCCACATCGTGAAGCGCAAGAACTGACCCGGTGAGTGCATGGACAACTCACCGGGGACGCCGGACCAACCCCGGCCGACCGACGCGGCCGCGGCTCATCGTGAGACCGCCGGGGCGTCGGCCGACCAAGCCGAATTGATGCGCGTGCTGTACCAGGAGCACGCGCCCGCGCTGTGGCGCTACACCCTAGGCCTGGTGCACGACGCCGGACGCGCCGAGGACATCGTGCAGGAAACGCTTTTGCGGGCGTGGCAGCGCCCGAACGTGCTCGATCAGCAGACGATGTCGGCGCGCGCGTGGTTGTTCACGGTGGCCCGCAACCTGGTCGTCGACGAGCACCGCAGCGCCCGCAACCGCAGGGAGTTCCGCACCGACAACCCGCCCGAACAACCCGCGCCGGATCAGGCCGATCGGACGCTGGACGGCTGGCTGGTAGCCGATGCGCTGGCCCGGCTCAGCGCCGACCACCGTGAGGTGATCGTGCGCGCCTACTATCGCGGCCTGTCGACCCATCAGATCGCGGCTGAACTGGAGATTCCGCCCGGCACCGTGAAATCGCGCATGCATTACGGTATGCGGGCGCTACGGCTGGCCTTGCACGAAATGGGGGTGACGAACCGATGACGGACATCGCCGACGACTACACGACGTGGGACGCGCCCTACGTTCTCGGCTCGCTCACCGGAAACGAGCGCCGCGAATACGAGGAGCATCTGGCTCGTTGCCCCGGCTGCCGCGCCGCCGTCGCCGAACTCGCCGGGCTGCCCGGCATGCTCGCGCTGGTGCCGACGGAGACCGCGCTCGGCATGATCGGGACGCCCGACGGCTCCGCGCCCGAAGCGTCGCCTCCGGTGCCCGACCTGCTGCCCAAGCTCGCCGCGGCCGAACGGCGGCGCAGGCGGCGCGGTCGATGGGCGGCGATCGGCGGTGCGGTGGCGGCGGCCGCGGCGGCCGTTGCCATCGCGGTCCCGATGATCGACACGACGCCCCAGCAGGAACCGCCGGTGGCGGAGCAAGTGATCGCGGAACGGTCGATGAGCCCGCTCGAGCCGACCCCGATCTCGGCCAGTTTCAAGCTGATGGCCGACGGCGATCGCGCGCGCGTCGTGATGACCTGCACCTACGGGGCGAGCGACCTGCCATACACCTACAAGTACAGGCTGCTGGTGACCGGCGCCGACGGCAGCCGGCTCGAGCTGGACGAGTGGCCCGCGGGCCCCGGCACCGTACTGACCGTCGACCGCACCATCGACATGCGGCCCGATCAGGTGCAGACAGTGGAGATCAAGTCGTCGGCGACCAACAAGGTCGTTCTCACCGGAACGGTGTAAGAGCGCATCCGAGAACTCAGACGCTGGCCCGCTGTCGCGGGCCAGCCGTCGGGTGAAGGTGCGGATGGCGGCGATGCAGACCATCGGTTCGCGGTGGTCGGGGCGGGTCTCGTAGTTACGGACGGCCGCTACAGCGTCCGCGGGGGCCATGCAGTGGGTTCAAGGGCATGGTAAGGATGTCGGAACCGAAATCTGTTGAGATACATCCTGTTACATGAAGGGGAGTGAACAGCCAAGAGTTCACCCACGTCAGGGGGGCGTCGAATGGACGTGCGTAGATTGGTTGCCGCTGTACTGGTTCCGGCTGCGGCGGTGATCGTGTTGGCTGCGCCGAGCGCGGCTTCACCGGATATGGCCGTTGCCGGGTCGGCAGGTTCCACGCCCGCTGGGCAGGTGGAGTTCGTGGCGCGGTTCACCGTCACGGTCAAATGCCAGCTGGTCGAGAACGGGGGCGGTACCGTCGGATACATCACCGGCACCGGCAGCGGCAAGACGAAGCCGGATGCGGTCAAGGCCGCCAAGAAGGACGCCGACAAGTCCGTGCCGCAAGCGCACTACAAGCGCCACTGCAAGGAGATCTGAACCGCGCATGTCGAACGAGAAGACGCTGTGGGAGGTCAAGGTGGGCATCCTGGCCACCGAGGCTGAGGCGAAGAAACTGGTGGAGCAGATCGCACATCTGCTGTGCCCGGACCCCGACCACCAGCCGCCATGTCCCGTGCCGTGGGCGATCGGGCTGGACTCGGAAACCGACATGGACCCCGAGCGCCGCGAACAGTACGAGGACATCCGAGAGCAGTACCGGATCGAATCGGAGAACTCGACGCCTTGACGACCATTCGCTGCGCGCGCTGACAACGAGCACCGAAGTTCATCGAACGGGACGAATGCTCGGGATACGTGCACTCGGGACGTACGGTAGGCCCCGGTTTCCCTTACCTAGGCGGAGCCGGGGCCTTACTTCGAGGCGTCGGCCTGCATCGAACTCGGACGTGCCCTGCACGACGGATTCCCCCGCCGGATGCTTCCGACGGGGGAATTCAGCTGCACCGCAGCGTGATCAGGCGACCTGCTTGCGGAACCGCGACATCGACCACACGTAGCCGACCAGGCCGAGGCCCGCGCACCAGGCGATCGAGAGGATGCCGTTGGCGCCGATCTCGGTGCCCATCAGCAGCCCGCGCAGCGTCTCGGTGAGCGGCGTGAACGGCTGGTACTCGGCGAACTGGCGCATGCCGACCGGCATGGTGTCGGTGGCGACCAGGCCGCTGCCGAGGAACGGGAGCATCACCAGGGGGAACGGCATGTTGCTCGCGGCCTCCGGGGTGGGCGCGACCAGACCGATCGCCACTCCCAGCCAGGAGAACGCGAACATCACCAGGCCGATGAGACCGAACACCGCGAGCCATTCGACCGGGTTGGCGTTCGGGCGGAACCCGACCAGCAGCGCCACCGCGACCATGAGTACGACGCCGATCAGCGCCTGGATCAGCGCGCCGACGACCTGCCCGGCCAGCATCGAGGACTGCGAGATCGCCATGGTGCGAAAGCGATTCACGATGCCCTTGGTCTTGTCGGTGGTGATGGAGACCGCCACCGAGACCGTCAGGTAGGCCGGGAGCATCAGCATCATGCCCGGGGTCAGGTAGTCGATGTAGTTGCCGCCGGAGGATTTCTCCAGCGCGCCGCCGAACACGAAGGTGAACACCAGCATCAGCACGACCGGCATTACCAGAATGCCGAAGGTCATCGAGGGATAGCGCTTGACGTGCAACAGGTTTCGGCGCAGCATCGTCGCCGAATCGGCGAGCGCAAGGGAAGGGGTGCTCATGCCTGCACCTCGCTGGCGCTCGGCTCCGGCATGCGCACGGCGCGCTGGCACATGATTCGCTCACTACGTTCGCTCATCGCACGGTCTCCTTCTCGGCAGTGGGGTGTCCGGTGAGGGTCAGGAATACGTCGTCCAGGTTGGGGGTGTGCACGGAGAGGCCTTCGACCTCGATACGCGCCTCGTCGAGCCGATCGAGCACGGCGCGCAGCGATTTCACGCCGCCGTCGCTGGGCACGGCGAGGGTCAGCTCGTCGTCGCCCTCTTGATCGAGCACACGGGCGGTCTCGCCGAGCACCTGCGCCGCGGCGGACAGCGCTGCGGCCGTGGCGAATTCGAGGCGGATGTGACCGCCGGGCACCAGCCTCTTCAGCTCGGCGGCGGTGCCCTCGGCGACGATGCGTCCGCCGTCGAGTACGGCGATCCGGTCGGCGAGTTGGTCGGCCTCCTCCAGGTACTGGGTGGTGAGGAAGACGGTCACGCTGTAGTCGTCGACGAGGGCCCTGATGATCTCCCACATCGATCGCCTGCTGCGCGGGTCGAGGCCGGTGGTCGGTTCGTCGAGGAAGATGACGCGCGGGTCGCCGACCAGGGTCATCGCCAGATCGAGACGCCGGGTCATGCCGCCGGAGTAGGTCGCCGCCGTCTTGTCGGCGGCTTCCACCAGGTCGAAGCGCGCGAGCAGATCCTCAGCGAGGCGTTTGCCGTCGCGCCGCGGCAGGTGGTGCAGGTCCGACATGAGCAGCAGGTTCTCCCGGCCGGTGAGCAGTTCGTCGACCGCGGAGAACTGGCCGGTCACCCCGATGGCCGATCGCACCGCGTTGGGTTCGGCGGCGAGATCGTGTCCGCCGATGCGGATTTCGCCCGCGTCCGCGCCGATCAGCGAGGTGAGGATCTGCACGGTGGTGGTCTTGCCTGCGCCGTTCGGCCCGAGCAGCGAGAAGATGGTTCCTTCCGGCACGGTGAGGTCGATGCCGTCGAGCACCACGTGCTCGCCGAACGCCTTGCGCAGGCCGAGCGCCGAGATCGCCGGTGCGCGATGCCCGTTGATCATGGTGGTCCTTTCGTAAAATTCATTACTGAATGCGAATAAATGCATGTTTCACCCACACCGCCGCCCAATGGCGGTGCGGTGTTGCTTTTCGAACGTGCTGTTCGGTTGTTGCGGTGCGCTTTCGCGCCGGCGGCGCGTACCTCCGGCCGCGTCGGCCCCGGCTGCCTCAGATGTCGAGGTCCTCGATCTGCGGATGGTCGGCGATATCGGTGACGCGCTCGTAGAGCTTGGCGGGCATCTTGTCCTTCAGTTCGGCGAGCGTGTCGGCGATCTCCAAGACGAAGTCGCCCCAGTCCTGATCACCTACACCGAGGAAGCGTCGCCACTGCCGCCAGTCCTTGAAAACGTTGGTATCGGTGGGGAACTCGGACCAGTTCGAATACTGCGCGTGCAGCGCGAACTTGCCTTTGCGGGTCCGATACACCCGCACGAGCTCCATGCGCTTGTCGTTGACGTCGCGCCATTCGCCGAGCAGGCTCCCCGAGAACCGCACCTGCCGAGCTCCGTTGTGGCCGACCCGCAGGACCAGCTCCTCGTACCCTTCCTGGCGTCCCTCCTCCAGCTCGATGAAACGGCGCAGCGCCGTGGTCACCGCGCCGGAGAGATTGCCGCCGACCAGCTCTTGCGCACGCTGGAAGAGCGGCAGATCGTCGTCGGCTACGTAGATGGTCTTGTTGGGCACGAACCCACTATACGTAGATGTATACGTACACGCAAGCGTTCTCGTCGAACGGGTTTGTCGAGAACAGATCGTTCGACGCTGAACCGCCTGCCGGGCTGCGTCGTATTCCTCGTGAACGAGGTATGTGGTCGGCCGGTACGCACGCGATCGGCCGACCTCTGCGGAAGGGAGCGTCCATGCCGAGCAGGGTCGTGGATTATCTGGTTCGGGCGGTGTCGACCCTCGGTGTGCGGCAAATCTTCGGCGTCGACGGCGCGAATATCGAAGACCTCTACGACGCGCTGTTCGACTCCGAGGTCACCGGAGTGGTGGCCAAGCACGAATTCTCCGCGGCGACCATGGCCGACGGCTATGCGAGGGTCACCGGCGGACTCGGCGTCGTCGCGGCGACCTCCGGCGGCGGGGCGATGAATCTCGTTGCCGGACTTGCCGAATCGTATGCGTCCCGGGTGCCGGTGCTGGCGCTCGTCGGCCAGCCGCCGACGGCGCTGGAGGGCCGAGGGGCGTTCCAGGACTCCAGCGGGCGCGCGGGCGCGATCGATGCGGTCCGCCTGTTCGGCTCCATCAGCCGGTACTGCGCCCGTGTGGAGACGGCGGATCAACTGCCGGACAGCGTGGTCAGGGCAGTCGCCGCCGCCCGGAGCGGTGGGCCTGCGGTCCTGCTGCTACCCAAGGACGTGCAGCAGTCCGGACTCGACGCGGTCCCGCCGTTCCGGCTACCGCCGCGAGCGCACCGCCGCGACGTGAGCGGACTCGCCGCGGTGCGCGCCGCGCTGACCGAAGCGCGGAGCACAGGGAAGGTCGTGATCATCGCGGGCGATCAGGTCGCACGCGACGACGCACGGGACGAATTGGCCCGTCTCGCAACGGCTCTGGATGCCGCAGTGGGCGTGACCCCGGACGCCAAGGACACCTACGACAACTTCGACCCCGGATTCTGCGGCGTCGCGGGCAGTATGGGTCATCCGGAACTCACCGCCGACCTCCGATCCGCCGCGCTCTGCCTGTTGGTCGGCACCCAGCTGCCCGTCACCGCGCGCGCCGGGCTCGACGAGCTGCTCGCCGATCTCACGGTGGTCAGCATCGGCGTCGCACCGCCGTACCTGACCTCGATCCACACGACCAGCACCGATCTGTCGATCACACTCGGCGAACTCGCCGACGAATTCGCCTCCCCCGCAGGCACACCGCATGCCGAACCGAAGGCGGGCGCGCTGACGCCGCTCCAGGTGCCGCCGTCGAACGGGCCGGGGCTGCGGTATCGGGAACTCGTCGAGACCATCAGCGCGGCACTGCCCGACGGCACCGACGTTTTCGCCGACGCGGGCAATACCGGCGCCGCGGCGGTGCATCACCTGCGGGTGCCGCGCGGCGGGCGCTTCGTCGTCGCCCTCGGCATGGGCGGGATGGGCTACGCCTTCGGCGCGGCCATCGGCGCCGCGTTCGCCCGACGCAAGCCGGGGCGCACCGTAGTGATCGCGGGCGACGGCGCGTTCTACATGCACGGCATGGAGGTGCACACCGCCGTCGAACACCAGCTGCCGATCACCTTCATCGTGCTGAACAACAACGCGCACGCCATGTGCGTCACCCGTGAACAGCTCTATTACCGAGACCGCTACAGCTTCAACCGATTCCGACCAGCGCTCCTCGGCCATGGCATCGGCGCCATGTTCCCCGACCTGCCCGCCCACACCGTCCGTACCCCGGCCGAACTCGCCGAAGCGCTCGGCCCTTGCCTCGACACACCGGGCCCGTCGTTCCTCGCGATCGACTGCGACCCCGACGAGATCCCCCCGTTCACCCCGTTTCTCAACACACTCGAGACACTCGAGAACCCCAGGAGGACCCCGTGACGACCAGCGCCCTGCCCGCACTCAGCGACATCCCGGAAGACGTCGTACCCGGCGTACTGCGGATCGAGAACTCCGACAAGGACGCCACCACCCCGATCATCATGGACATGCTGCGGTCGGTGTACCCGCACGACCAGATCTTCGGTGACTTCTGCCCGGTCCAGGGCTACATCGACGCGCCGCCGCGCGAGGTGTACGACTACCTGGCCGACACCAGGTCGCTGGAGGAATGGACCTACAGCCTGCGCGGTTTCACCGAGACCGAGGAGCAGGGCCTGTGGCTCGCCTACGACCGGCTCGGCGACGCGACCCGGATATTCACCCGCACGGTGGCCAATCCGGACGCGATGACCGTCGACTATCACTGCGCGTGGGATCAGGGCGAACACCTGTGGATGGTCTATCTGATGCGGGTGGTCGACGCGCAGGTGGTGCTGCACAAGCCGGGTTCGGTTGTGCTGTGGACGAATTGCCGTCACCCGTTCTACGACGAAAACCCCTATCCCGAGTCCGCGCCCGCCGGGCGGCCGGTCTGGGTCGGCGACTTCTGGGAGATGTTCTCCGCCGGGCACCAGCTCGAGCTGGACAACCTCAAGGCGATCTGTGAATACCGGGCCTCGCACGGACTGCCGGTCAAGCCCGAGTGGATGAAGTGAGGACACCTGTGTACACCACCGATCCCACTACTTCGCCGCTGCCGACCGTCAGCCTGGCCGATGTGGCCTCCTACCTGCCCGGTGAGCCCGTCGACACCGAATACTTCACCCAGTTCGCCCGCTCGGACCGGATGGCCAAGAACGTGATGTTCCGCTCGCCGCGCGCTCGCCACCACGTGGGCAGGGACGAGACGGCGGTCGACATGATCGAACGCGCCGTCGAGCCGATGCGGCAACGCCATGGGACGCAACTGCTTTCGAGCGTCGATGTGCTGCTCACGCACACCCAGCTGCCGGACAATCCGGTGCTCGGCTGCGGCCCCGAGGTCGCGCGGCGACTGGGCATGCGGCCGCGCGTCGTCTACGACATCCACAACGGCGGCTGCGCGGCCTTCGTGAACATGATGGCGTTGGCTCGAATGATCTTGCAGACCACCGACGCTCGCACCGCGCTCATCGCGGTCGCGCAGAATTGCGCGGGCCCGGTGTTCACCCAGACCGAGATCCGCAAACTCGCGCAGGCGCCCGTGCCGGGTGACGGGTGCGGCGTCGGTCTGCTGGTCAAGGACGACAGCGCACCTGTCTTGGACGTCGAATGCCGCACCTACCCGGAATTCGCCGGGGACATGGAGTTCTCGACCAACGGTGAGCGCAAGTACTGGGAGCCCGGCACGGGCCAGGGCTGCGTCAGCTTCACCGAATCCAAGGTCACCAAGGTGTTCGCGCGGGGCAACCGGCTGGTGCCGGAGGTGGCGCTCGCGGTGTGCGACCGGATCGGTGTGAAGGGCCGCGACATCGACACTTTCGTCACCAACCAGCCGAACCGGCTGTTCCTGCGCAACTGGCACGATGCGCTCGAACTGCCCGCCGAGCGGCACCCGGACACCTTCGATCGGTGCGGAAACCTGTTCGCCGCCGGCATTCCCGTCACGCTGGATGTCGAGAACCGGGCCGGTCGGCTGCGCAACGGGTCGGTGGTGCTGCTGTCCGCGTTCGCGCACGCGGGTGATTTCGCCGCCGCCGCGGCGGTGCGCTGGGGTGCGGCGGCATGACCATCGGGTTCACCGAGGACACCCGCTCCTCGCGACACCACCGTCGGCGGACCCGGCCGCCGGCGCGGTTCGATCTCTCGTTGAGCGAGAATCCGTTCCCGCCTTTGCCTTCCGTGCTCCGCGCGGTGAATCAGGCACTGGCGCGGGCGAATCGGTATCCGGAGTTCCTGCCGCGGGAGCTGCCCGAGATCATCGCGCGGCACATCGGTGTGCGGGGCGACCAGGTGGTGGTCGGCTCCGGCGCGACCGGGGTGGCCATGCAGATCATGCAGTCCCTCACCTTCGACGGCGCGGAGATCGTCGCCGGGACGCCGACGTTCGACGGGTACCCGATCATGGCCGAGATGGTCGGGATGACTCTCGTGGCGGTGCCCTTGGACGCGGCGGGCAATCAGGATCTGTCCGCGACGAGGCGGGCCATCGACAAGCGGACGGCGATAGTCGTCGTGTGCCGTCCGCACAATCCGACCGGCACCGTCGTGTCCTCGGGCGAGCTGAAGTCGTTCTTGAGCGCCGTGCCGGACCGGGTGACGGTGATCCTCGACGAGGCGTACGCCGAATTCCTCGGCCCCGAGGACCGGGTGGACACGCTCGCGCTGCTGCGCAAGCACTCGAATCTTCTCGTGCTGCGCACCTTCTCGAAGGCGTATGGACTCGCGGGTCTGCGCATCGGGTACGCGTACGGGCGGCGCGAGCTCGTCGAGCGGGTCCGTCGGCTGCAACTTCCCTTCGGCGTCTCCGCCGGCGCCGTCGCCGCCGTGTCCGCGTCCTACGCGGCCCAGCCCGAACTCGCGGCCAGGATCCGGCACATCACGGAGGAACGCGAGGCGTTGCGCAACGCACTGCTCGCCTGCGGCCACCCCGTCCCGCGCAGCCACGCCAACTTCCTGTACCTCCCCGGGCCCGGGGTGGCGACGGTGTTGCGGCGGGCGCGGATCGCGGCGAAGGCGTATCCGGACGGCAGCGCTCGCATCGCCGTCGGTGATCGAGAGGCCGGGCGCGCGGTGCTGGAGGCGGTCGCGGGGTTGCGCTGAGCGGAGCTGCCGCGCGGGATCGGGGTGGTTCGATGGAGTGGTGAGGATCCCGCGTCTGCCCGGTCTGCGACCGAACGCCGCGCCCGCGTCCGGCACCGCGAGCCGGGTGCTGGCGCAGTTCACCGTAGGCGGGCGTGACATCTTGCTGCGGCAGACGGTGATCGATCCCGGCGGCAGCAGCGGCTGGCACTACCACGACGGGACGCTCCTGGTGCTGGTCGCTCGCGGCACCCTCGACCACCCCGGCGCCGACGGCGCGCCCGTCACCTACCGTCGCGGGCGCGTGTTCCGCGAGCCGAGCGGACCGGAGTATCCGCACGTCGCCCGCAACCTCGGCGCCACCGCGGTCACGCTGTTCGTTCTCTACCTCAACCCGAAGGGCAGCCCGCTCTCACGCCACATCACCCCACCCCCGGGCGTCGACTGACGCCGAATCGGCGGGAGAGAAATGGCGGTCGGCGGCTTTCGATGGTCAGCCGCCGCGTGCTCGAATGGTCCGGCAGGACCCCGCGCTGCCCGGGATCGAGGCCGCGCACGGCCCGGTGACCTGCTGGCCGAGGCGACCAGGTCAGCCGCCGCCGCAACCTCCGCCGCCGCAGCCACCGCCGCCACCACAGCTGCTGCCGCCACCGCAGCCACCGCCATCACTGCCACCGTCGCCGCCGCCGAAGAACGCCACTCCACCGGCCCCGGCCGCACCCCAACCGGCCCCGCGCCCGCGATGCCGCGGCGAGGTGGGCAATGGCGCACGGCGCCGCAGCTTGACCACCCCCACGACAACGAAAATGGCGGCCACGGCGAAGAACGCGACACCGGCGCCGAACCCGAACGGCCCGGCCACGGCCATCCCCGCGACAAAGATCACCAAAGCGAACCCGAAATCCATCCGAACCTCCCCCGGACCGAGTCGCCGCGCGGCGAACTCCAATCCAGCCTACAGACGACCACCGACAGCAACCTGCGAATTTCGGGTGGTCGCACGGGGGAGCAGAACGGCACCGAGCAACCCGAATCGACGGGAGAGAAATGGGTGGTTGGCGGGCTTGCGAGGGTCATCCCCGACAGCCCGCGTGCTCGAAGGTGACGAGGTCAGCCACCGCCACCTCCACCGCAGCCACCCCCACCGCCACCTCCTCCGCAGCCGCCGCCACCGCAGCCGCCGCCACTAGTGCAGCCGCTGCCGCTGTCACCGCCATTGTCTCCGCCGCCACTGCTACCGCTATTGCCACCACCACCACCGCCGGCCGCGCCCCAATCGCCACCACCGCTACCGCTACTGCCGCCACCACCGCCGTCGGCCGCACTCCAACCGGCATCCCTGCGCCCGCGATGCCGCCGCGAGATGGGCAACTGCGAATGGTGCACCAGCAATCGAACAGACCCAACGGCAACGAGAACTGCGGCCAAGGCGAAGAACGCAGCGCCCACGCCGAACCCGAACGCCTGCATCCAAGACAACCCGATCAGAACGGTCGCGAACGCGAACGCGAAATACATCCGAACCTCCCCCGGCCAGTCGCTGGTCGATCGCCTCTGCCGCGCACCACCACAGCAGCCGCTGCTGTCTGCACGGCCAATGCTGTAGTAGCCGCAGCGGCCGCACTCCGAAGCACTCCTCGGGCAGGCGGCGCGGTCAATCGCCTCCGCCGCCGCAGCCGGAACCGCCACCGCAGCTGCCGTCGGAACCGCCTCCGCAGCCGCCGCCGTCATCGGAACCGCCGCCGTTGCCCCCCGCCCACCAGCGCCCCCTGGGGCGGGCGCGGTTGCGTTTGGTTCGGATGACGCCGATCGCGACGAAGCCCGCGGCGAGGGCGAAGAAGACGGCGGCCGTGAGACCGGAGGAGTCGATGACGGCAGCGCCGAGGACGGCGACGATCGTCGCCAGGATGAAGTACACGATTCCCTCCCGAGGCGGGTAGCCCGCTGGTGAGGGTCAGGGTACGCCTCCGTGCGGCGTCGGGAGGGTCAGTTCGCGGGCTGGCAGGCGTCGCGCAGGGAGCACGCGCCGCAGGACTGGCCGCAGCCGCCCACGTCCTCGGCGGGCACCAAGCTCGCGATGGCCTCGCCTGCCGCGTTCGCGCCCGCACCCAGGGTGAACAGGGCGATGACGGCGGCGGCGCCCGCGACGATCAGGGCGACGACGCCACCCGCGGCGTAGGCGACCAGACCACCGGCGAAGAGCAGCGCGCCCGCCGCGACCGAGGTGGGGGCGGCGACGCGGTTCGCGATACGGAAGGTCTCTTCGGAGGTGAGAGCGGCTTCGGTGTGCACACCGACGAAGCGGTTGCGCGGGAGCCTGCCGGTCAGTCCGAGCAATCCGGTTGCGATGGCCACGGCGGCCAGCACGAACAGGACGAGGGCTACGACGAACACCTATGCAGGCTAGCGCATGGGCGCACGGCCCGATTTTCGGTCCCTCGGACCGCACGTTCTACCCTGTAATACGAAGTTTGTCCAGGATCGGCGAGAAACAAGAAGGCAGGACCGTGCAGGACAGTCGTGCAACCGAAAGCGATGTACCCCAGCACCGGTACAACGCTGACCTCGCGGGCCGCATCGAGCGCCGGTGGCAGCAGAACTGGGCGGAGCGTGGAACCTTCCACGCGCCGAACCCGACCGGCCCGCTCGCCGGGGACATCCCCGCGGACAAGCTGTTCGTCCAGGACATGTTCCCGTACCCGTCGGGCGCGGGCCTGCACGTAGGCCATCCGCTCGGCTACATCGCGACCGACGTGTTCGCGCGCTACCACCGCATGCACGGCCGCAACGTGCTGCACGCGCTCGGCTACGACGCCTTCGGCCTGCCCGCCGAGCAGTACGCGGTGCAGACCGGCGCGCACCCGCGCGACACCACCGAGTCGAACATCGCCACCATGCAGCGCCAGCTGGACCGGCTGGGCCTCGGCCACGACCGGCGCCGCTCGTTCGCGACCACCGACCCGGAGTACTACCGCTGGACGCAGTGGATCTTCCTGCGCATCTACAACGCCTGGTACGACCTGGAGACCGGTCGCGCCCGCCCCATCGCCGACCTGGAGGAGCAGTTCGCCTCCGGCGCGCGGCCGGCGCCCGAAGGCAAGAACTGGGCCACCATGTCCGCCGCCGAGCGCGCCGCGGTGATCGACTCGTATCGCCTGGTCTACCAGACCGATTCGGTGGTCAACTGGTGCCCGGGACTCGGCACCGTGCTGTCCAACGAGGAGGTCACCGCCGAGGGCCGCAGCGAGCGCGGCAACTTCCCGGTGTTTCGCAAGCGCCTGTGGCAGTGGATGATGCGCATCACCGCCTACTCGGACCGGCTGGTCGACGACCTGGACACGCTGGACTGGCCGGAGAACGTGAAGGCCATGCAGCGCAACTGGATCGGCCGTTCGCGCGGCGCCCAGGTGAAGTTCGATTCCGACGCGGGCCGGATCGAGGTGTTCACCACCCGCCCCGACACCCTGTTCGGCGCGACGTACATGGTGCTGGCCCCCGAGCACGAACTGGTCGACCGCCTGGCCGCGGCGCAGTGGCCGGAGGGCACCGATGCGCGCTGGACCAACGAGGGCGCGGCCACACCCGCCGACGCCGTCGCCGCCTACCGCAAGACCATCGCGGCCAAGTCGGATCTGGAGCGCCAGGAGTACAAGGAGAAGACCGGCGTCTTCCTCGGCTCCTACGCCACCAATCCGGTGAACGGACAGCGGATTCCGATCTTCATCGCCGACTACGTGCTGATCGGCTACGGCACCGGCGCGATCATGGCGGTGCCCGGCCACGATCACCGCGACCACGAGTTCGCGACCGCTTTCGGCCTGCCGATCATCGAGGTCATCTCCGGCGGCGACGTCGCCAACGGCGCCCACGCCGGCGAGGGCGAGTTGGTGAATTCCGACTACCTGAACGGTCTTTCGGTCGAGGAGGCCAAGGCCACCGTCATCGGCAGGCTGGAGGCCGACGGGCACGGCACCGGCACCATCCAGTACAAGCTGCGCGACTGGCTGTTCGCCCGCCAGCGCTACTGGGGCGAGCCGTTCCCGATCGTCTACGACGAGCAGGGCGCACCGCACGCGCTGCCGGAATCCATGCTGCCCGTGCGGCTTCCCGAGCTGGACGACTTCGCCCCGGTGACCTTCGATCCGGACGACGCGAACTCCGAGCCGTCGCCGCCGCTGGCCAAGGCGACCGACTGGGTGCACGTCGAGCTGGACCTGGGCGACGGGCCGAAGAAGTACCGGCGCGATACCAACGTCATGCCGAACTGGGCGGGCAGCTCCTGGTACCAGCTGCGCTACGCCGATCCGACCAACACCGAGGCGTTCTGCGCCAAGGAGAACGAGCAGTACTGGCTCGGCCCGCGCACCGGGGAGCACGGTCCGAACGATCCGGGCGGCGTCGACCTGTACATCGGCGGCGTCGAGCACGCGGTGCTGCACCTGCTGTACGCGCGCTTCTGGCAGAAGGTGCTGTTCGACCTGGGTGATGTGAGCAGCAGCGAGCCGTACCGGCGACTGTTCAACCAGGGCTACATCCAGGCGCACGCTTACACCGACGAGCGCGGCGCGTACGTGCCGGCCGCCGAGATCGTCGAGCGGGACGGCAAGTTCTTCTGGACCACCGCGACCGGCGGCGAGATCGAGGTGTTCCAGGAGTACGGCAAGATCGGAAAGTCGTTGAAGAACGCCATCTCTCCGGACGAGATGTGCGATCTGTACGGCGCCGACACCTTCCGCTTCTACGAGATGTCGATGGGTCCGCTGGACACCTCGCGCCCGTGGGCGACCAAGGACGTCGTCGGCGCGCACCGGTTCCTGCAGCGGGTCTGGCGTCTGGTGGTGGACGAGGAAACGGGCGCGCTGCGCGTCACCGACGCCGCGCCGTCGGATGAGACGCTGCGCCTGACGCACAAGACGATCGCGGGTGTGGACGAGGATCTCGCCGCGCTGCGCGACAACACGGCGGGCGCGAAGCTCATCGAGCTGACCAACCACCTGACCAAGAACTACCCCGACGGCGCCCCGCGCTCAGTGGTGGAGCCGCTGGTGCTGATGCTGGCCCCGCTCTCCCCGCACGTCGCCGAGGAGCTGTGGGAACGGCTCGGCCACAGCGTTTCCCTGGCGCACGGCCCGTTCCCGGTCGCCGATCCCGCGCTGCTCGTCGAGGAGTCGGTGGAGTACCCGATCCAGGTGAACGGCAAGGTGCGCAGCCGGATTCAGGTCCCGGCCGACGCCGACAACGCGGCCATCGAGGCGGCCGCGCTCGCCGACGAGAAGATCGCGGCGCTGCTGAACGGCGCCGCGCCGCGCAAGCTGATCGTGGTGCCGGGCCGCTTGGTCAATATCGTCGCCTGACTCCCACGGGCGCGCCTCCGTTCGCGGGGGCGCGTCAGGCGGGCGGCGACAGCACACGATCCGGAGATCGCGGTGAGGTCGACCGAGGACCTCGGATCAGCGGGCGATAGGACGCAGCACGATCTCGGTCGGGTGCGCGTCGCGCGGGGTCTCCACGGCGTGCCGCACCGCGGTCGCGACCGTCTCGGCGGTGAGGAACTCCTCCGGCCGGTACTCGCGTCCCTCGCCCGCGGTGATCTCACGCTGCATGTCGGTATCGATCCGGCCGGGATGGATGGACGTCACCCGCAGCGCGGGCTCCTCGAGCCGCAGCACGTCGGCGAAGGCGCGCAACCCGAACTTGCTCGCCGCGTAGGAGGCCCAGCCCGCGTTGGCCCGCAGACCGGCGCCCGAATTGATCAGCACCACATGACCGTTCGCCGCGCGCAACGCGGGCAGCAGCAACCTGGTCAGCTCCGCGACGGCGATGAGGTTCGCCTCCAAGGTGTTTCGCCACTGCGCCACCGAGGATTCGGCGATGGTGCCGAGATCGGCCACGCCCGCGTTGTGCACGAGCACGTCCAGCCGCTCCACCTGCGAGACCGCCGCGGCGACCGCGTCGTAATCGGTGAGCTCCACCGGCCACGGCGTCGCCTCGGGCAGCTCGGTGAGGATGTCGCGCAGCGCGTCTCGCGAGCGCGCGCCGAGCAGCAGCTCGTGCCCCGGCGCGAGTTCGCGGGCGATGGCTGCGCCCAGCCCTCGGCTGGCTCCGGTGATCAACGCGGTCGGCTTCGGGGTGCTGGTGACGGCAGCGTTCATGCGCCCCACCGTAGTGGTACCCGAAATCCGTAGCACTGCGCGGACTCGTAGCGATGCACGCGTACGTCGGTAACAATCTCCACGGACGGGGGCATGCGAGAGTGAGATCCGCCGAACACCTGAGGGGCGACCGGGAAGAACCCAGCGCTGCGACAGAACCCAGTGCCACCGTAGAACCCAGCGCCGCGGCAGAACACAGCGCCGCGGCAGAACACAGCGCCGCGGCAGAACACAGCGCCGCGGCAGAACACAGCGCCACGACAGGACTCGACGCCGCTGAGCGGGCATATCTCCGCGTGGGATCGCAGAATAGGGGGATGGCACATCCGGGTTTCACCCCCACTCAGCTCGCGGCCCGCGCCGCCTACCTGCTGCGGGGCAACGACCTGGGCACTATGACCAGCGCGGCGCCGCGGCTGTACCCGCACATGTGGAGCTGGGACGCGGCCTTCGTCGCGGTCGGTCTGGCTCCGCTCAGCGTGGAACGCGCTGTCGTCGAGCTGGACACGTTGCTCTCGGCGCAGTGGAAGAACGGCATGATCCCGCACATCGTGTTCGCCAACGGCGTGGACGGTTACTTTCCCGGACCGGCCCGCTGGGAGTGCCGCAAGCTGGCCGCCAACGCGCCCGACGGACCGGACACCTCCGGCATCACCCAGCCGCCGGTGCACGCCATCGCCGTGCAGCGCATTCTCGATCACTCCCGCCGCCACGGCCGCAGCACCCGCGCGATCGCCGAGGAGTTCCTCAACCGCCGATGGCCGGACCTGGTGCGCTGGCATCGCTGGCTCGCGCACGCCCGAGACCCGAAGGAGAACGGGCGGATCACGCTCTACCACGGCTGGGAATCCGGCATGGACAACTCGCCGCGCTGGGACCGCGCCTACGAGAACGTGGTCCCCGGCGACCTGCCCGCGTATCGCCGCGAGGACGTGCTGGTCGTCGCCGATCCGTCACAGCGCCCCACCGACCGCGAGTACGACAGGTACCTGTGGCTGGTCGAGCAGATGCGCCGGGCGGGCTACGACGACTACGTGCTGGCCTCGACCATGAGCTTCGCCGTGCAGGACGTGTTCGTCACCGCGATCTTCGCGCTCGCCTGCGAGGTGCTCGCCAACATCGGCGAGGAGTACAAGCAGCCGAACGCCGACGTGCGCGAGCTGTACAGCTGGGCGGATCGGTTCCGCGCAGGCGTCGTCGCCACCGCGGACGCCCGCACCGGCGCGGCTCGCGACTTCGACGTGCGCGCGCAGCGCTGGATCAACACCGAGACTCTCTCGGTCTTCGCCCCGTTGCTGTGCGGCGGCTTGCCGCGCGACACCGAACGCAGCCTGCTTCGCCTGTTCGAGGGTCCGCGCTACTGCGGCCATCCGGACCTGCGCTACGCACTGCCGCCCTCGACCTCTCCCGTCGCCAAGGATTTCCGGCCGCGCGAATACTGGCGCGGCCCGGTGTGGCCGGTGATGAGCTGGCTTTTCTCCTGGGTCTTCGCCCGCCGCGGCTGGGCCGAACGGGCGTTCATGCTCCGCGCCGAAGGGCTGCGGCAGGCCAGCGACGGCGCCTTCGCCGAGTACTACGAGCCGTTCACCGGCGAGCCGCTCGGCAGCATGCAGCAGTCGTGGACCGCCGCGTCCGTGCTGGACTGGCTCGGGTGATCGCCGCCGTGACAGTTTGCTGGTAAATATTCAGCAAACGTCTCATCGGTAACGCCGGCCACGCTGAACACGGCCCCTAAGGTCGAAGGGCATGGATAGCACGCGCTGGAGAGCGACCCGCATTTTTGCGTTGTCCGCGATCACCGTGGGCAGCATCCTTTCGGCGAACGGCCAGGCCGCAGCCACACCGACCGAGCCCGACATCTCGGCGAACGGCCAGGCCGCAGCCACACCGACCGAGCCCGACATCTCGGCGAACGGCCAGGCCGCAGCCACACCGACCGAGCCCGACATCTCGGCGAACGGCCAGGCCGCAGCCACACCGACCGGGCCGGACGTCTCGTCCTGGCAGCACATCGACGGACGGTTCATCGACTGGTTCGCGGTCAAACGAGCCGGACACGATTTCGCCATGGTCAAGGCCACCGAGGGCATGAGCTACATCAACCCCTACTTCGTCGCGGACAGCCTGCTGATGCGGGCGGCGGGCATCGCCCGCGGCACGTACCACTACGCCAGGCCACAGCTGCCGCCGGAACCACAAGCAGCGCTCTACGCCACGATCGTGCTGGGTCAGAACGGTCCGCTCGATCTGCCTCCGGTGCTGGATCTCGAGCATTCCGGCGGCCTGGCTCCCGGGGCGCTGATCAATTGGACGCACCGCTACCTGAACACGGTGCGGGCACTGACCGGCCGAGTGCCGATCATCTACACCTATCCGAACTTCTGGAAGACCGCGATGGCCGATACCAGCGAATTCACCCACTATCCGCTGTGGATCGCCGACTACCGCGACAACGAGCAACCCGAGGTGCCCGGCGGCTGGCCGGCCTGGACGTTCTGGCAGACCACCGACAGCGGCAGCATCCCAGGCATCGCGGGCCGCACCGATCTCAACGTGTACAGCGGCGCCCAAGGCGATTTCGCCCGCTTCGCCAACATGGGCTGACGCACCGGAAACCGGCGATCGTCCCCCGCGTGGCGAAACTACCTGGGGGACAACCGGTTACACGCCGATCCGGCCGCCGTCCTTCTTCCATACCACCGCCACCGAGGGCCGCGGCTGCGCGGAACCGCCGTCGGGCCAGTGCGACAGCGGGTTCTCCGGAGTGGCGTCGTCGGCCTCGCCCGGGTGCTGCACGCACACGATGACCCGCGATTCGGTGACGATCGGACCGCAGGTCTCCGCGCCGCGCGGCACCGTCAGGAACTGTTTGGTCTCACCGCGATTCGCGCCGTCGAGCACCACCGAGAAGAGGCCGTCGTTGGACTTCAGCGCGTTGCCGTCGGTGGAGATCCACAGGTTGCCGTACGGGTCGAAGGCCAGGTTGTCCGGGCAGGAGATCGGGCTCACCTTGGTCTTGTCGAACCCGGCGTAGTAGGTGTCCGCCGCGGCCGGATCGCCACAGACCAGCAGCAGCGACCAGGTGAACTTGGTGCCGGTGTGGTCGTCGTCGATCTCGAGGATCTGACCGTTCTTGTTGAGGTTGCGCGGGTTCGCCTCGTCCGGACCGGCCTTGCCCTCCTTGCCGCGGTTGTCGTTGTTGGTCAGCGCGACGTACACCTTGCCGGTGTAGGGGTTGGCCTCGAAGTCCTCCGGGCGGTCCATCTTCGTGGCGCCGACCTTGTCGGCCGCCAGCCGGGTGAACACCGCGACCTCTTCGGCGGTCATGCCGTCGACCAGCGATTTGCCCTTGCCCTGCGCGTCGGTCTCCAGCAGCGGAATCCACTGCCCCTTACCGGTGAAGCCCTGGTCCGACGGCTTGGCGCCGGTGCCGTCGATCTTGTCCGCGTGATCGCCGGTGAGCTTCGCGACGTACAGGGTGCCCGCGTCGAGGATGGTCATGTTGTTCCGCCTGCTCGCCGCGCCAGAGCCGGACTGCACCTTGCGAGACGACACGAATTTGTACATGTAGTCGAACTTTTCGTCGTCACCGGTGTAGGAGACGACGTCGCCGCCCTTGGTGACGTAGATGTTCGCGCCCTCGTGCTTGAGCCTGCCCATGGCCGAGTGCTTGACCGGCGTCGAGTTCGGATCCCACGGGTCGATCTCGACGACGTAGCCGAAACGGTTCGCCTCGTTGGGTTCCTGCGCCAGGTCGAAGCGCTTGTCGGCGCGCTCCCAGAGGTTGGCCGTCGCGCCGGCGGTGAAGCCGTAGCGCTTGGCGCGCGCCACCGCGGCGTCGCCGCCCGCGGGCTTGTCGCCGTTGGCGAAGTAACCGTGGAAGTTCTCCTCGCCGGAAAGTACTGTGCCCCAAGGGGTCACGCCGCCCGCGCAGTTGGCGAAGGTGCCGAGGACCTTGGCGCCGGTCGGGTCGGCGGAGGTCTTGGTGAATTCGCTGCCCGCGGCGGGTCCGGTCAGGGTGAATTCGGTGGTCGCGGTGATGCGGCGGTTGTACTTGCCGAAGACGGGAGTCAGCTTGCCGGTGCCGGATTCGCCCTTCACCTCGACGACGGTCAGGCCGTGCGCCGCCATGGTGACGGCGAGCTGCTCGGGCGTCGGGTTGGCCTTGTCGTAGCCGCGAAACATGTGCGGCGCGGTGGTGTACTCGTGGTTGACCACCAGCAGGTAGCTGTTGGCCTGGCCCTCGATGGGCAGCAGGGCCGCGAAGTCGTTGTTGTAGCCGAACTGCTTGGCCTGCGCCGCGGCGGTCTGCCGGTCGAAGTCGAACGCGGGGGCATCGGCGAAAAGCGGATCGCCCCAGCGGATCACGACCGACTGGTCGTAGCCCTGCGGGACGACGATCGCGTCTTCCTTGTTGGGGGCGACCGCGACGAAGTTGGTTCCGGTGCCGGGCGGGCCCGCCGGGGTGGCGCCGGTGGAGCCGGCCTCGGCCGTGTCGTCACCGCAGGCCGCCAGCGCGGAGGCGGCGCCGACGGCGAGCATCGCCGCCGCGCCGCCCCTGATCAGACCGCGCCGGTTCAGTGAGCTGACGATGTCGCCGAAGTACTCGCCGCCCGAGGTGTTGGGCGTCTCGTGGAAGCACGCGTTGGCACATTTGTATTCGCAGGTCACGGCGGCGCGCGCGGAGCGGCCGTCGTGCTGCACGAAGAGGGCGAGTGGTTTCAAGGTCACGATCACTCCTGACTCGGGCTGTCGGCCGCACGCTAAACGCCCCAGGCTATTACCGGGAAACACCCAGGTGAACAGCCGACCAAGTCTCAGGCGTTCACCGGTACCGCGATCACGACCTCTTGCTCGTTCTCCGGCAAGTAGTGCACCTGCACGATCCTGCCCACCTGCACGTTGCCGACACTGGCCGGCGGCAGGAACTTCTCGGCGCGGGTGCGGAAGGTGCTGCCGTCGGGCCTGGTGACGGCGAGCCCGATCTCCACTTTGGAGTAGCCGTTGCGGATTTCGCCGGGCACCGACAGCGACTGCACCACCGCCTGGGCCGCGATGCCGCGCGCCGCGATGTCGAGCTTGGCCTTGGTGGTGAAGCCCTTGCGAATCATGGATTCGTTCATCACCCGCTGCGCCTCGACGCTGTCGCCGGTCAGATCGACCTCCACCTTCTCGGTGCGATCGGGCAGGTACCGCACCGGAAGCACCACTCCGGGACGCAGCAGCGCCAGCTCGGTGAGCGGCACGATCATCTTGGCCGCGGACTCGAAAACCTTGCCGTCCACGCCCTCGACGCTGAACTCGATGCGAATCTGCGGCTGGTCGTTGACCGTCAGCCCGGTCTGCCGGAACGACTTCACGGTGCCGATGCCGAGCAGGCCGCCGCGGAATTCCGTCGAGTTGAGCCCGGTGAACGCGGACATGATGCCCTCGCCGGTGAAGGCGAAGACCATCACCACCGCGGTGAACGCGATGATCGGCAGTGCCATGAAGCCGTTCACCCAGGCGAGGAAGTCGGGCTCGTAAGGGCTGCTCGGCTCGTAGGTGAGGCCGTGCACGAGGTAGAGGCCGATCGCGGCGATGCCGAAGACGATCGCGGCGACGCGCAGTTTGGTTGCCATGGTGTACTCCCTGAATTCTTGGTTGTCGGACGGACATTCCGTGTTCCGGGCCACCCCGTCGTCCCGTCCTGGCGCACCCCTCGGTGGCGCCGGGCTCGCGGGACGACGGGGAGCCGAGCACACGGACCGTCCGTCAGGCGCCGACGATGGTCGAGCAGGCGAAGGTGATGTCGAAGGTGGAGGTGGACGGCCCCGCGAGCGGGTTGGTCAGGTCCGGCGCGCCGACGCCCTCGCCGGTGACCTTGTAGGTGTTGCCGTCCTTCACGACCTTCGCCGAACCGCCCGGCTGGCCGTTGCCGTAGCCCACCGCGTAAGGCAGGCCCGAGGAGCCGCCCTTGCTGCCCGCGATGCCGACGGCCTGCACGGTGTCGGAGTCGGTGACGGTGGCGCTGGCCGTCAGCTGGCCGTAGGTGGCGTTGTTGTTGTCGGTCAGGGCCAGGGCCAGCGTGTTGCCCTGCTTCACGCAGGTGGTCTCGAAGGTGCCTGCCAGCGCCTTGCCGTCGACCAGCGCCGCGGACTTGCCCGCCGCGGGACCGGCGGGCGCGGCGGCGGTGGTCTGCTTCGAGGTCGCGGGCGAGCTGCTCCCGGAGTCGTCACCGCAGGCGGTGAGGAAGCCGGTCAGCGCGAGGGCGGCGAGGGCGGCGGTGCCGGTGCGGAAGTACTTGGTGTTCATGGTGATCCGTTCCTGTCTCTCCGTTGGTCCGGCCCGGTGGTCGGGCCGTTGAGAGAAAGGTAGGAATCGCGCGCCGCCTACCGATCCCAGGTTTCGGCGGCCCGAACCGGCCACAGGTCCGTTAACCTGGTCGAATGCGACGACCGCGCGCCATGGTGCTCGACGAGGTGTGGCGCAGGCTCGACGGCGTCGAAGCACTCAGCGGCCCGCACGGCGGACCGCTGCGCCGGACCGTCAAACTCCTGCTCGACCCCTTGGTGATCCGTCCCGTGCAGCATCCGAGCTGTGCAGGGGCGATTCTCAGCGCGGACGGCGCGACGCTGCTCGCATCGCGCCTCTTCGCCGCCGCCGACGTGCTGCGGGCCACCGCGGCCTGGTTCACGCTGCTCAAACAGGTCCGCCGCGCGCTGCGTATCACCGAGGGCAATCCCCAGGATCTCTACTTCCAGCGCTGTTTCGAGCTCGCGACCACGGCGGGTCATCCGGATCCGGTGCGCGACAGGCAAACCGCGGAGGCCGCGCTGCGCGATATCCACGAGTTCGCCGCGGGCCGGACCACGCAGGCGCTCAAGCAGCACCTCACGGACGCCGAGGTGGCGCGGCAGCTTGGCGGGTTGATCGACATCGCCTGGCGGCGGCGACCGGCGACGGTGAGCGCCGATCACACCGCGGCGTTCGAGGAACTGCTCGACGCGTGCGCGAACAGCAGGGTGACCGGCGACGGACAGCCCGAACTGGACCGTCTCGTGGCGGCGCGCGCGGGCACCCACTCCGGAATCGACCTCTGGCACCGGGCATCCGGCAGCAGCGCGAACGAACTCGGGCTCACCGCGCATCCGCTGCCGCACTCGCCCGCGCTCGGCGCGTCGGCGTCCAAGGCGGACCTCGGTCTTCCGTTCGACCGCACGATCTACGAACGAGTCTTCACGGTGTTGCAGGCCTCGAGCGAACGCGCCGAACTGCCGCCGATCCCGGAACTCGTCACCGACGAAATCGCCCGCAGCTGTTCGCCGTGGGCACTGCTGGACGAGACGCTGCGGGTCGCGGCCGCTACCGGAGCCGCCCTGGCCGTTGGCCTTTCGCCGTTCGGAGCGACGTCGGGCGAGGGCGCCGGCGGGGCGGGAAGGGTGCGCCACTTGGCCGGTGCAGCGTCGTCGGGGCGCGCCGGGGCGGACGTCGCATGGACGACCGGGCGGGTTGCGGCGCCGGACGGCATGGCGCGCGGAACCGCGGCACACCAGGCGATCAACAATCGCTGGCGGCGCGAAGCCTATGTGCTGCAAGCACGGCGGCTCGCGGTGCACGACTGCGATCGTGCGAGCGGGCCGCTCACGCAGATCGCCGCGGAACTCCGCACGCCGTGGCGACCCTACCTACGACGGCTGTGGGTTCGGTTGCACGGTCGAGATGTTCGCGCAGCCGCGGTGGTCGAACCCGACGAGCTGTGGGACCTGCTGGACGGCGTGGCCCGCTCGGTCATCCTCGATCACCGCACCAAGGTGAAGAATGCGCTCAGCGCGAGTGCTGTGGCGAGCGAAGTCGATTCGACGGAATCGAGGGCGAGCTGATGAATGCGGTGCTCGTGCGCGAAGACGCCGAAGGATTCTGGACCATCGCACCCGCAGGCGCGCCGACGGTCTGGGCGGACGCTCCCCCACTGGACACCATGGTGCTGGAGGTCGTCGGCGGTCACCTCGCCTGGAGTCTGCTGGCCGGAGAACCGGTCCCGGCCACCGTGCTGCACGACCTCGACGAAGCGCAGGAATGGTTGTGGGCCGTCTACGGCGAGCATGTCGCACTGGCTGTCGCCGACCGGCAGGCCGTCGAACTTCCGGCAGAACCCGCGCTGCCGACCCTGGTCGCTCAGGCCAGGAAGTTGGCTTACGCGCACTGGGCGGCACGCTGGTGGCCCGCCTCCACCATCGACGGCATCCCGGCGCTGGACCAGCAATTGCTCGACACCGAGATCGCCACGCTCACCGAGGCGTGCGAGTTGATCGTCGACGGTGCCGACGCGGACCTCGAGCCGCTGCCCGCCGCACCCGTCGCGCTCGGCCGCGCGGAGGACTACGCGCTGGCCGCCGGTTCCGGTGCGCGACAAGGTGAACTGGTCTTCGGGCGTGGCAGCGGCGGCTGGGACTGGCGGCGCTGCCCGCCCGGCCTGGTCGACGCGTCCGAACACGCCGTGTCCTGGGAGTTGACCAGGGCGGAGGGGGCGACGCTAGTACGGGTGAGGGCGGTGGCCGCACCGCAACTCGATGCCCCGCCCGCGCATCTGCACCCGCGCGCGCTGCTCGACACCAGCGTCGGCGCGATCGACACGGAACTCCATCTGGTCGGCGACACTTGGCAGGGCACGGCGTCCACTGCCGCGGAAGCCGTTGCGGGAGTGCATGTCTATGTGCCCGGCGTGGGTCCGGATGCGCTCCCCGCCGACCACGACGAGCGCGCGCGGATTCGGGATCTGGTCGCCGCCCGGATGCGCGGCGCCACGGCGGACGACGACACCTTGCTCCTGGCCGAGATCGCGGCCGCCGCATCGGATTCGGACTTCTGATGACACAGGACGAAGCAGCGCCGCCCGGCCTGGAACTGCTCTACGAAGGCGCTGCGGCGTATCAGCGCGGCGAGGTCGCGGAGGCGCTGCGCATCTTCGAACACGCGGTCCTCACCACCTCCGGCGGTGTGCGGGTCAGCGCGCTGGTGAACGCCGCGAGCATGTGCGACGAACTCGGCGACCACGCGGGGGCGGCCGTCCGGTTCCGGTCGGCGCTGGCGGAGATCCCCGACGACGCCGTCGAGAAGCGCGCGTCCACGCTCGTCAACTACTCGCAAGCGCTCCAGCACCTCGGCGAACTCGACGCGGCGCAGGACGCGCTCGAGCAAGCCAGGACGCTGCTGGCCGACCATCCCGAATTCGCCTCGCTGCGGGTGCCCTGCCTGCTCTCACTGACGGCGGTGGCGTTCCACCGCGCCCAGTGGGTGCGAGTGGTCGAACTGGCCACCGAAACCCTCGACGTCGCACAACGTTTCGCGCCGCACCTCACCGGCCATCCACTGATGAACCTGGCGGGCGCGTACTTCGAGACCGGGCGCAGGGAACTCGGCATCGACTTCGCCGAACAAGCGCTGGCCGCCTTCGAGGCGGCGGGCGACCGCAACGCGGTGGCGGAAACCCAGCAGAATCTGGCCACGCTGTACACGAGAGTGAACCGGTTCGACGACGCGGAAGAGCCGCTGCGAGCGAGCCAGCGGTATTTCGAACAGGCCGGACTCGAGTACCGCGCCGGAGTCGGGCTCAGGATCATGGGGTACGTCGCCGAACATCGCGACGACGACGAACAAGCCGAGGCGCTGTACCGGCGCTCCCTCGCCTGCTTCGAGGCGTCCGGCGCGATGCTGGACGTGGCCGCCGTCCAGACCCGTCTCGCGACGGTGGCGTTCAAAGGCTTTCGCGTCGACGAGGGACAGGAGTTGCTCGCCGCCGCGTTCGAGGCGTACGCGGCGCGCGGTCTCGGATTGCACTGCGCGCAGGTCGATTTCTGGCACGCCGTGCTGCTGGAGGCGGTGATCGACAGCATCGACGCGCCGACTCCCGAGCTGCTGGCGCTGGCTCGCGATGTAGCGGTGCCCGCGGCCATCGCCATCGATGCCGTGCGATACACGCTGCCGAACGGCAATCAACGGGCCCAGTGGAATCGCGAGATCGCCGACCCCGCGATGCGCTTGGCGTTCCGATTCGCCTACCTCTGCGGGGACGGTCCCCTCATCGCGGACCTCATCGAAACACAATGCGCGGGAACCACAGTGGACGTCGACGGGACCGACCACCAGCCCCGCCCGCAGCTGCCGCTCGAACCGCTCTCGCCGATCGAGGCACCCGCGCAGGCCGAGGGCTCCGCGCTCCACCTCGGTTCGGCGTTGGCCAAGGTCGCCGCGGCCGCCGGCCTGCGGGTGGCCCCGCCGCCACGGCTCGCGATCGCGCCGGACGGGCACATCGCGCTGGCGGAGTACATCACTGCCGCCGAGCAGCGCTATGGGCGCGCGGTGCGGGAGGAACGGGTGCTGACGGTATGAGTGAACTTCGCGGCGATGTGAGATCGGCGGGGGCTGCATCCCGCGCTGCGACCGCGTGGCCCGGGTGGGCAACACCACGCGCAGCAAACACGCGGCCCGAGTCGACAACACCACGCGCAGCAAACACGCGGCCCGAGTCGACAACAGCATGCTCGGCAGGGCACAGTGCGCGCCTGGGCTTACCTAGGCGGCGAGCCCGCGGCGCTGCTGATCGGCGGTCCGCGTCAGCACGTCGCGCGAGCCCCAGGATTCGAGCATGACGACACCCGAGCAGCCGACGGTAGTCGTGCGGATGGCCGACGCCGGTGACCTCTACATGTCCTGGCGGTGGGACGACGATGCCGCGCCGCGCGGGGCCGCGATGCTGCCGGGTGATCCGATCGCGGAGGCGGTGTCGGCGCTTGCCGATGCGCTACCGAAGCCCGACGCTCCGGGCGGACTCGAGCGCGCGCTGACGACCGGCGCGTTCGCGTCCCCGGACGCGGAATACAGATTGGCACAGTCACTTTCCCGCGCGTTGTTGCCGTACGGGCTGGCTGTGCAATTGCACGAGCTGTACACGCGGGGAGTTCGGCCGCATATCCGCCTACAACCCTCGCCACGGGTGGCGCAGGTGCCGTGGGAGATCATCGCGCCCGACCCGGCTCTGCGGCTCATCGACATCGCCGACGTCAGCCTGCTCGCTCCAGCGGGCGTCGTGCACGCGCCGGGACGGTGCGCGCGCAGCTGGTCAGCCGATCGCGAGTTGCCGGTGGTCGCCGTGCTCGATCCGCGGGTGCCGGGATTTCGCGCCGACTCCGCACTGGGCTCGGTGCTGGGACGGATGAACGGTTCGGGCGCACTCTCCGAGCGGGTCGCCGAACATGTAGCACGCCAACGCCTCCGACCCAGCGTGACCGATACCGTCGAGGTCTTCCGCCGAACCGACCTGGATCGCGGGTGGCTCTCCGAGACGCTCCGTGCGGGGGCATCGCGACTGATCTACGTCGGACACGTCACGGCCGCCGCACCGGAGTCCGGTCAGAGCGAGAGCGCCGAACTCCACCTGGCGTGCACGGCCGAATCCACCGGTTTCGCCGAACCGCTGCGCACGCACCGCCCCCTGTCGGCCAAGGACCTCCTGCTCGGCACCCACACCCTTGATCCCGAACCCGTTGCGGGCCCCGACCTTTGGCCCATGCCGAGCCGTGTCGCCCTGATCGCCTGCGAGAGCGGCGGCGACCTCCGCTTCACCGAGGCGCTCGGCCTCGTCGCGGCCATGATCAACGGCGGCGCCGAACTCGTCACCGCCACCCGCTGGCCGCTCCCCACCGACCTAGCCTTCCAACGCCTCGCAGGCGCCACCGCAACCCCCTTGCAAGACCTCATCCGCGCCATCGACACCGCTCACGACCACCCCGACCCTCTCCACCCCCTCACCACCTGGCACCGCACCCGCCTCACCACCTGGCGCGAAACCGGCGCCATCGAACACTCCCCCCTCCTCTGGTCCGCCATCGCCACCTTCCACACCTGACCATCCGCGCGCGGCGGGAGGCGCTCGGGATGACGCAGGCAGAACTGGCCGAGCGGGCAGGGTTGAAGCAGCCTGCGGTGGCGCGGTTCGAGGCGGGCGGCACCATGCCGACCATCCCCATGCTCGAGCGGTACGTGGAGGCGTTGGGGTTGCGGCTGGAGGTGCGGTTGCGGGAGGCGGGGTGAGAATCAGGCGCGCGGCGGGACGAGCGGCGCGCGCCTGGGATCAGTGTTCGTCGTAGTGGCCGTCGTGGGGAGCGTGACGGTGGCCGTCGTGGATGTAGTCGACGTGGTCACCGTGCGGGACGGCGACGTGGCCGCAGCCTTCACCGTGTACGTGGTCGTGGACGACTTCGGTGTGACCGGAGGGCTCGCATTCGTCGAAGTGGCCGTCGTGGGCGCGGTGCAGGTGGCCGTCGTGGACATAGTCGACGTGGTCACCGTGCGGAACGGCGACATGGCCGCAGCCCTCGCAGTGGACGTGCGCGTGGCCGGTGTGCTCGGAGTGTGCTGCAGTCATCAGAAAGCCTTCTTCCATCGCGATGGACAGGTGCATCTGTGAACAAGAACACATTAGCACGTGTGCATGGATGGAGATTGCCAGCTATGCGCTACCGAACCTCAGAGCACCTGCGAGAGGAACTTGCGCAACCGCGGCGTCTCGGCGGCGTCGAACAGCGTGTCCGGCGTCCCGGTCTCCACCACCTGCCCCTGATCCATGAACACCACATTGTCGGAGACGCTGCGCGCGAACCCCATCTCGTGCGTCACCACGATCATCGACATGCCACCGGACGCCAGATCGCTCATCAGCGCGAGCACGCCCTTCACGAGCTCGGGGTCGAGCGCCGAGGTGGCCTCGTCGAAGAACATGATCTCCGGCCGCATGGCCAGCGCCCGCGCGATCGCGACCCGCTGCTGCTGCCCGCCGGAGAGATTCGCGGGTCGCGCGTCGGCCTTGTTCGCCAGCCCCACGATCTCCAGCTGCTCGATCGCGAGTGCTCGCGCCGCGTCCTTCGACAGACCGCGCAGCTTGCGCGGGCCGAGCGCGATGTTGTCCGCCACGGTCTTGTGCGGGAACAGGTTGAAATGCTGGAACACCATGCCGATGCGCTGACGCAGCCGGTCCGGGTCCTCGCGCAGCACCGACTCGCCGTCCAGCAGGACGTCGCCGCGATCCGGCTCGTGCAGCCGGTTGAGCACCCGAAGCAGGGTCGACTTGCCGGAGCCGGAGGGTCCGATGACGGTGGTGGTCGTGCCCGCGTCGACGTGGATGTCGATACCGCGCAGCACGTGGTTGCGGCCGAGGGTGAGGTGCAGGCCGGTTCCGGTGAGAGATGCACTCATGGTTCAGCGCCCTTCGGTGATGGTGGCCTGCTCGAGTTCGTCGATCGGCTGATCGGGCCGACCGGTGCGCATCCGGCGGTCGATGTAGTTGACCAGGTGGGTGAGCGGGATGGTCAGCACCAGGTACATCAGGCCCGCGGCGACCAGCGGCGAGAGATTTCCGGTCTGCGCGTTGAGATCTCGGCCCACCGCGAACAGTTCGCGCTGACTGGCGAGCAGACCGAGGAAGTAGATCAGCGAGGAATCCTTGATGAGCGCGATGAATTGGTTCATCAGCGCGGGGAGCACCCGGCGCACGCCCTGCGGGATCACCACCAGCGTCATGGCCCGCCGATAGCCGAAGCCGATGGCGCGCGCCGCCTCCAGCTGCCCGGCCTCCACGGATTGGATTCCGGAACGGAAGATTTCACCGATGTAGGCCGAGGCCAGCAGTGCCAGAGCGACCGCGCCGAGCCAGTACGGATTGTTGCCGGTGATGTTGCGCGCCACCGGCCCGACACCCAGACCGATGAGCAGGATGATCACGACGGCGGGCAGGCCGCGGAAGATATCGGTGTAAACCCGCGCGGGCCAGCGCAACCAGCGGGTGCGTGAGATTCCGGCGACCGCGAGCAGCATGCCGATCGCGGTGCCCAGCAGCCCCGAAACCAGCGCCAGGATCAGGGTGTTCGGCAGACCCGTCTTGATCAGATCGGGAAAAGCCTTGCGATACAGGGACCAATCGAAGAATGTGTCGCCCAGCTGTTGCAGGGTGGACTTCGGCGCGGTCTGCTCCTGGCCTTGGTCCGGTCCCTGTTCGGCGGCGATCGCGGCGAAATCGGGCAGCTGCGGGGTCGGTGCGGCCTTGGAACCCGGCTTCCAGCCCGGCGGCAACTGCCGCGGCACCCAGTCGCTGTAGAGGCGGGCGTAGGTGCCGTCCGCGATCACCGCGTCCAGGCCGCTGTTGAGCGCGTCGACGAGCGGCTTGTTGCTCTTGTTCACCGCCCACGCGGCGAAATTGTCCAGACTGAAAGCGTTCTGGACCACCGAGGTGCCGTCGCCCGGCTTGATCGCGCCCTCGGCCTGCGCCGAGGGGGCCACCCAGGCGTCGACCTGACCGGTCTTCAGATTGGCGTAGGCGGTGTTGTAGTCCGGGAACTTCACCGGGTCCAGGTGCAGGGTGTTCACCACGTAGTCGTCCTGCACCGTGCCCTGGACGACGGCGATCCGGGTACCTGGACCTAGATCGGCGAAGCTGCGGATCGGACTCCCGTTGGCCACCACGAGGGCGAAGTAGCCGAAGTCGTAGCCGTTGGTGAAGCCGACCAGTTCGCGGCGGGCGTCGGTGGTGGTGATGTTGGAGGAGCCGACATCGAAGCGCGCGCCCGCCACCTGCGCGAGCAGACCCGAGAACTCGGTGCCCGAGAACTGCACTCGCAGGCCGAGTTTCGCGGCCACCGCGCGCAGGAGCTCGTTGTCGAAGCCGGTGAAGGTCCCCGCGGAGTTCACGCAGATGCTCGGGGGCGCGTCGGAGAGGGTGCCGACGCTGAGCGTGCCGGGGGTGATCAGCCCGAGCCTGTTCGCGTCGATGGATTCCAGCGGGGCCGTGTTCGCGGTGGTGTAGCGGTCCGGTCCCGCGGTGGCGGAGGAGGCCAGATTCGTCGGCGCAGCGGACGCCGCGCTCAGCCCTGGGGGCGAGCAGAGGTCCCCGATATCGGAGGATTCGTCGCCGGAACCACAGCCTGCCGCCGTCAGACCGACGGCGATCAGTATCGAGGTGATCAGGGCACGACGCCACGCAGCGGGCAGACCAGCCATGGTCGAGAACCCTAGTGCGGACATACCGCAAATCCACAGTTACATGTGGCCGACGCGACGAGGGTCACTCGCCGCACAGCGGCGCGCCTGTGCGAGAATCGCTCGGAAATTTGCCCCGGGTACGCGGACATTCTGTCGCCGGCACGGCACGACCGGTCGGCGCGGCGTAGGTGATTACTCCCGCACGGGGCTTTTTCAAGGTTCACACCGATCGAAACTGCTCGACGTTCCACCGATGCAGCCGGCGGCCGACTTCGCCTCGGCACCACCACGATCGGACAGCGAGCGATCACCGCTGTTACCGCTTCTCGAGACTGCGTCGGGACTGAATCAGAACCGTTCGACCTCGAAAGGACACAGGGCTAGTGAACTACCTGGATTCATGTTCGGTTTCGGGCGGCTCCGCGTCGCGGACCGGGGGCGCCGCGTGACGACCGCCAACGAGATCATCGAGCTGACCGACGACGACTTCTACCGGGACCCGCACGCCGTCTACCGGAGTCTGCGCGAACGCGGACCGATCCACCGCGTCCGTCTGGACGGGGTGCTGAGCTGGCTGATCGTCGATCAGGACGTGGCCAAACAGGCCTTCATCGAGCCGAATATCAGCAAGCGCGTCACCTCGCCCGAGGGCCAGGCCGCCATGGCCAAGAACGGCGGAGCCGAGAAGTTCGCGGGCGCCGTCAACGACAACATGCTCTTCGCCGATCCGCCCCAGCACACCCGGCTACGCAGCCTGGTGGCCAAGGCGTTCGCCAGCCGCGCGGTTCGCGACCTCGGCCCCCGCATCACCGCGATTGCCGACTCGCTGCTCGACGAGTTGAGCGGCAAGGAATCCGCCGACCTGCTCGACGACTACGCGTTCCCGTTGCCGATCATGGTGATCTGCGAGCTGCTCGGCGTGGCCGACGACGACAAGGACGAGTTCCGCGCCTGGACCGAGGTCGTGGTCGACGAATCGGCCAGCGTCGAGGAACGCACCAGCGCCGGCATCAGCTTCTTCACCTACCTCACCGAACTGATCGCCGTACGCACCGACAATCCCCGCGAGGACCTGCTCTCGGCACTGATCGTCGCCAAGGACGACAACGACCGGCTCGACCAGCAGGAACTCATCTCGATGCTGTTCCTGCTGCTGGCCGCGGGGCACGAGACCACGGTCAACCTGATCGGCAACACGGTGCTCGAGCTGCTGCGCGATCCGGCCACGGCCGAGCGACTGCGCGCCGACCCGACCGGCGTCCCCGCCTACGTCGAGGAGATCCTGCGTTGCCAGGGTCCGGTGCATATGGCGACGGCCCGGTTCACCACCGCGCCGATCACGTTGGGCGGTCAGGAGATCGACGCGGGCGAGTTCGTCATGATCTCCCTGGCGGCGGCCAACCGCGATCCGCAGCGGTTCGCCGACCCGGACCGGGTCGACGCGATGCGCACCGACAACCGGCACATCGCCTTCGGCCACGGCATTCACTACTGTGTCGGCGCGGCCTTGGCCCGGATGGAGGCCACCATCGCGCTCACCCGGCTGCTCGATCGAATCCCGGCGATGTCGCTCGACGGCGACTTCGCCGAACTGAGCTGGCGCAGGAGCCTGCTCATTCGAGGTCTCGCCGAACTCCCGGTCCGCCTGTCGCTGCCCGTCGAGGGGGCAGCGGCCGTGGCCCGCGAGCGGCAGTATTCGACGGTCTGATCGCGGTAGAACCCGGAACCGGGCTCAGGCCAAGCCGGTGACCTGTTCCGGGTTCACCTCGTCGCGCCACCGGATGGCCTGCTCGAGCTGGCCGAAGTCGTAGTCGGGGCCGCTCACGCCGACGGTGAACAAGCCCACCCCTTGCTCGATGAACGCCGGCGCCTGCTCCGCTCCCGGCCACGGCACCGAGCGCTCGATACGGGACGGGTCGGAGCCGACGGCGGCGGCGTGCTCGGCGAGCACCTGGTTCTTGTGCCGCAGCGAGCCGAGGTCGGCGAAGCTGTGCCAGATGTCGGCGTATTCGGCGACCAGGCGCAGCGTCTTGCGCTCGCCACCGCCGCCGATCAGGATCGGGATGTCGCGGGTCGGCTGCGGATTCAGCTTCTTCAGCCGCGCGGTCAGCCTCGGCATGCTCTCCCCGAGCAGCTTCAATCGGCTTGCCGCCGTGCCGAATTCGTACCCGTACTCGTCGTAGTCGTGCTGGAACCAGCCCGCGCCGATGCCGAGGATCAACCTGCCGTCGCTGATGTGGTCGACGGTGCGCGCCATATCGGCGAGCAGTTCCGGGTTGCGGTACCCACCGCCGGTGACCAGCGCGCCGATCTCCACCCGCTCGGTCTGCTCGGCGAACGCGGCGAGCATGGTCCAGCACTCGAAGTGCGCGCCCACCGGATCGCCGCTGAGCGGATAGAAATGATCCCAGTTGAAGACGATGTCGACACCGGCGTCCTCGGCCCGCCGCACGGCATCGCGAATCAAGCCGTACTTGGGGGCGTGCTGCGGCTGCAGCTGGACTCCGATCCGAATCGGCCGACTCATCTCATGCCCTCCTCGTTCGCTCGCTGATCCCCGCGATCGAGGCTACCGGCGTCCGGCGGATCCGGCGTGGTGAAAACCGGCCCGTGCCTTCCTCGTGCTTTCGGCCGGCGCACGGACTCGGCTGCGTGGGAATTTGTCGCCCGATACGATCGTCCGGACCGTCCGCGCGCCGCGTGCGACGGTGAGCCCTCTACTCGGATCGTCCGGCACGTTCCTGCCGGTGAAGGGATGTGATCTGCCGTGGCAACGGTGACCTTCGAGCGCGCCACCCGCCTGTATCCCGGCGCGACCAAACCCGCCGTCGACCAGCTGGATCTGGAGATCGCCGACGGCGAGTTCCTGGTTCTGGTCGGCCCGTCCGGTTGCGGGAAGTCCACCTCGCTGCGGATGCTGGCCGGGCTGGAGGAGGTGAACGGCGGGCGCATCCTGATCGGCGCGAACGACGTCACCCACGCGGAGCCGAAGGAACGCGACATCGCGATGGTGTTCCAGAACTACGCGCTCTACCCGCACATGACGGTGGCCGAGAACATGGGCTTCGCGCTCAAGCTGGCCAAGGTCGCCAAGGCGGAGAAGGACCAGCGCGTGCGGGAGGCCGCCAAGCTGCTCGACCTGGAGCCCTACCTGGACCGCAAGCCGAAGGCGCTGTCCGGCGGTCAGCGTCAGCGCGTGGCGATGGGCCGGGCGATCGTGCGTCAGCCGCAGGTGTTCCTGATGGACGAGCCGCTGTCGAACCTGGACGCCAAGCTGCGCGTGCAGACCCGCACCCAGATCGCCCAGCTACAGCGCAGGCTCGGCACCACGACGGTGTACGTCACCCACGATCAGGTCGAGGCCATGACCATGGGCGACCGCGTCGCCGTGCTCAAGGACGGCCTGCTCCAGCAGTGCGCGACCCCGCGCGACCTGTACCGCAACCCGGCCAACGCCTTCGTCGCCGGTTTCATGGGCTCGCCCGCCATGAACATGTTCACGCTGCCGGTGTCCGACGGCGCGGTGGCGCTCGGCGGGCACGCGCTGCCGGTGCCGCGTTCGGTGTCCGACGCCGCCGAGGGCAAGGTCGTGGTCGGCATCCGCCCCGAACACTTCGAGCTCGGCGACGGACTGAGCAAGGACGGCATCGAGATGGAAGTGGACGTGGTGGAGGAACTCGGTTCCGACGCCTACATCTACGGCCGCACCGTCGCCGAGGGTCAGGTCGACGGTGCGGGGGAATCCATTGTGGCGCGGGCCGATTGGCGCAACCCGCCCGCGAAGGGCACCCGCCTGAAGCTGTCCACCACCCCTGAACACACGTACTTCTTCTCCGCCACGGACGGCCGTCGCCTCGACTGAGCCCCGGCGCGGGCCGCTAGCGATACCTCGCAAACTCTTCACACGCCTCGCAGCCAGTACAACTGCTGCGAGGCGTGTGGAAGCTCTGCGAGGTTCAATTCACGCAGACGGCATAGCGGTCGACCGGCCGCTACTCTGGGCGCTGCCGTCTTTGCTGCAGGTAGCTCTCGTTCACCCGAATCCCGAGTTCCTCCAACTCGATCTCCTCGCCCGTCGCGCTCCGCACCTCGACACGTACCGGAGCCCCCGTCGCCTCCTCGACCAGCAACAACGGGGCCGGGCCCGGCTGTAGGTACGCATCCCCCCACTGCATCAAGGCCAGCACGGCCGGGAGCAGGTCGCGGCCCATCCGGGTGAGGACGTATTCGTGCCGGGTGCGTTTGCCTTCTTCCTGATAAGGCTCTTTTGCCAGCAGGCCGGCCTCGGTCAACTTGCGGAGCTGGGCCGCCGCGGCCGCATCCGTGATACCGACCCGGCTGGCGAAACCGTCGAAGCGGCGGGTGCCGTAGTAGGCCTCGCGCAGGATCAGGACGGCCGAGCGCGTGCCGACGAGTTCCATCGCCTTGGCGATGGAACAGTCGACGGCCTGCCACGAACTGAGATCGGCCAAGGGTCCTTCCATCACGGCTGCCATGACGCACATCATATCCGCGACTGACTTGAGTCAGCTATACCCAGGCGTTAATCTGACTATAAGCCAATAGAGCCAGGGTGCAGAAGCCCCGGTCAGAGGAAGGATCCGCCATGAGAGACGCGGTGATCGTCGAAGCGGTGCGCACGCCGATCGGCAAGGGCAAGCCGAACGGAGCGCTGCACAACGTCCACGCGGTCGACCTGCTGGCACACAGCCTGCGCGAGGTAGTCGAGCGCAGCGGCATCGATCCGGCGCGGATCGACGATGTGATCGGCGGCGTGGTCACGCAGGTCGGCGAGCAGGGCGCCAATGTGACGCGGCGAGCGGCGCTGGCCGCGGGCTACCCCGAATCGGTGCCCGCGACGACGGTGGACCGGCAGTGCGGCAGCAGTCAGCAGGCCATCCACTTCGCCGCCCAGGGCGTGATCGCGGGCGCGTACGACATCGTGGTCGCCGCGGGCGTCGAGTCGATGGGCCGAATCCCGATGGGCGCCAACCTCGTCGGCTCCGAGGACCTCTCCGGTGTCGCGTTCGCCGAACGGTACCCGGAAGGTCTGGTACCGCAGGGCATCAGCGCCGAACTGATCGCAGCGAAGTGGGGCCTCACGCGCACCCAGCTCGACGAGTTCGCGTTGACCAGCCACGAAAAGGCAGCGCAGGCAACGAAGAACGGCCTCTTCGCCGCCGAGCTCGCCCCGATCAACGGGCTGATCAGCGACGAGGGCATCCGCGTCGGCAGCACCCTCGACACCCTCGCCGGACTGCGGCCCGCCTACTACGACCCGGCGATGGGCGAGCGCTTCCCGCAGATCGGCTGGCAGATCACCGCCGCCAGCGCGAGCCAGGTCAGCGACGGCAGCGCCGCGGTGCTGATCATGACCAGCGAACGCGCCGCACAGCTCGGCCTGCGCCCGCTCGCCCGGCTGCACAGCTTCGCCGTCGCGGGCGACGACCCGCTCATGATGCTCACCGCGGTGATTCCGGCGACCCGAAAGGTGTTGCAGCGAGCCGGTCTTCAACTTTCCGATATCGACCTCGTCGAGATCAACGAGGCGTTCTCGCCGGTGGTGCTTGCCTGGGCTCAGGACACCGGCGCCGATATGTCGAAGGTGAACGTCAACGGCGGGGCGATCGCGATCGGTCACCCGCTCGGCGCGTCCGGCGCTCGCCTGATGACCACACTGGTGCACGCCATGCGGGACCGCGGCGCCCGCTACGGACTGCAAACCATGTGCGAGGCAGGCGGACTCGCCAACGCAACCATCCTCGAGCGGTTGTGAATCACCGGGCGCCCGGTACCCGCCGGGCGCCCGTTTTCCTCTCGGATCGAGTAGATCCCGCACCAGCTCGAATCGAACTCGGCACCGGCTCAGATCGAATCCAGCACCAGCGCGAACGGAACCTAGCACCAGCTCAGATCCCCAGCACCAGCTCGAAACGAAACACAGCACCAGCTCAGAGCGAACCCAGCACCAGCGCGACGAGGCATCCCAGCAACCACGACTCGATGATCAACGGGACCGCCACCAGTGGCGTCCATCCAATTGCCCTGCGCATACGCAACTTCGACACCACCAGTACGGCTGCCACTACAACCGCCGCGGCGATTCCCGTACATGCGAGGCCGTAGGCGACCGGCAGATACCTGCTGCCACGCTGTCCGTCGGCTACGAGGAACTCGTACAGGGGGACGAGAATCACTGCTGACCAACCGATCCCGAGGGCGACGAAGGTGGCGAGACCGGCCCGCGTCAAGTCTGCCAATCGCCTCGACAACGCCGACCCCATACGTCCAGGGTGCCCGTCTGTCGACCACGCGACCACATGCGGCCGATCGCCACACTCCGAACTCGGCCAGCACGTGCGCGTCGGCGGCGTCGCTTTTCGCTCCCGAAACGGTCGGGCAGCGCCCGTCATCGATGGCGATTCGAACCGCGTTCCGGTCCGGTTCCACTTCGGCCTCAACAGCCCCCGGGGACCCCCATCGCATACAACACACTCGGCGGCAGACAGCCCGGATCGCACCGCCAGCTGCGGCAGCCAACTCGCCAGCGCGGGCTGTGGCGGCAGCAACGCAGCGACTTCGTCTACGCCGAGCCAGCGCACCCGCATGCACGGATTTTCGCCACGATACGAACGGCGCGAACATCCGAAGCCCCATCGCCAACGCGATGGAACTCGTAGGCCGTCCTGATCCTTGCGCGAGGCCTGCTACGACACCCACCGCTTCGACGGTTTCGCAAGCCGGGCCGATATGCCGCTACTCGTCTCGGCCTCGGCCCGTAGGCTGACCAACGATGACCGCCGATACGTTCCCCGAGCCCGTCGTCTACGCGATTCCGCTGCGCACGCGGTTTCGCGGGATCACCGTGCGGGAGGGGATGTTGATTCCGGGGCCGCTGGGGTGGGGTGAGTTCTGTCCGTTCCCCGAGTACGACGATCGGGAGGCGGCCGGGTGGCTGGCGACGGCGGTCGAGCAGGTGACGACCGGGTGGCCGGAGCCGGTGCGGGAGCGTATTCCGATCAATTGCACGGTGCCCGCCGTCGATCCGGAGCGGGCGCACCGGATCGTCAGCGCGTCGGGCTGCCGCACGGCGAAGGTGAAGGTCGCCGACCATCCCGATTCCCTCGGCGAGGACCTGGCGCGGGTCGAGGCGGTCCGCGACGCGCTCGGGCCGGACGGCGGGATTCGGGTGGACGCCAACGCGGTGTGGGATGTGGACACCGCGGTCGCCCATATCATTCGGATCGACCGCACCGCAGGCGGTTTGGAATACGTCGAGCAGCCGTGCCGGACCGTCGAGGAACTCGCCGAGGTGCGCAGGAAGGTCGACGTGCGCATCGCCGCCGACGAATCCATCCGGCGTGCGGAGGACCCGCTGCGGGTGGCCGTGGCAGAGGCGGCCGATGTCGCCGTGCTCAAATGCACTCCCCTGGGCGGAGTTCGACGCGCGCTGGAGGTCGCGGCGGCGGCCGGACTGCCCTGCGTGGTCTCCTCCGCACTGGAGACCAGCGTCGGCCTCGGCGCGCAGCTGGCGCTGGCCGGCGCGCTCCCGGAACTCGACTTCGCCTGCGGACTCGGCACGACCTCCCTGTTCGAGGGCGACGTGGTGGCCGAATCCCTGCGCCCGGTGGACGGTTTCCTCCCTGTGCCGCGCACACCCCTCACGCCGGACTCTGCACTCATCGACCGCTACCGCCACCCAGACCCCGACCGCGTCGCCTGGTGGCACGCCCGCTACCAGCGCGTACGCGCCCTGCTCGCCTAGAGGGAAACCCGGGCTATTTCCCGAAACCGGCTCCGCGCCAACCTCCGCCGCCATTTCTCTATCGACCGTAGTCAAATGGTTATGACGGGCGAGAAATGGCGGTTCCGGAGACCCGCAAAGCAACCATTTCTGTCCCGCCGATTGCCTACGCGCTTCGGCCTAGCCGAAACGGACGCCGCAGCTGAGCATTGTCGTTCGCAGCACTAGGGCGGCTTCGGGGCCGACGACTCCGTCCACCAATTCCAGGTAGCGGGTGCAGAATTCGGGTCCGTGGGGCGCGACTTCGCCGGGTGCGGGTTCCAAGTGGTGGGCCAGTTCGTGCAAGACGACCAGTTCGCGCAGAGCCCACGCGGTGCCGCCGGTGTGCAGCGGCACCGCGAGGACTGCGTCGGCCGCTTCGTAGTGGGCGGCGGTCGCTCCGGCACGCGACCGCACCCGAACCGGCACCTCGGCTCTATCCCATTGGGCCCGAACCCAATTGAGGGCGAGCACCTTCTCAGCATAGGTCTGGACGGACGCCACCGAGGCGAAACGGCGTTCGACGGGCAAGGTGATGTGCGAGCCGTACAGCTCGACGGTGCGATTGCCGTACTCGTCGGCGCGATCGAACATGCCACGGACCAGCTGTTCGGCGTCGTACACCTTGGCGCGCTGGGTATCTCGTTCACTCATCGCGGCACGCTCCCGGTCGCCCAGCCGTGAAGCGGCAATATCCGCAAACTCGAGATCGCCGACCGAGGGAAATGCTGCCATCCGACCGCGCCCGAGATCAGCCGCGGGCAGCCCCTCCGACATCGAGATCCCGAGCCTACCGAGTGCTGGAACAGCCACCGGCGCCGTCCATCCTCATTGCGCCGAAGCAGGCTCGAAACAAGCGCCCCGAGGCCCACCCCGCGCCACCGCGAGCCGAAATGCTCCCGGCACTGAGCACTCCGTCGGCGAGGCGGCCATACGAAAGGACTCACTCGCCCGCGCCGGAGGTCAGCTGCCCACGCGCCCCGCCCAGTTCGGGCGACGTGCCCAGCCGCGCCGCCTGACCCGCCCGATCACCCGCGCGACGGGCCCCGGCCGAGTGCCCGGCGGAGACCTGCGGCCCGCGCCAGGTCCCGCGGGCCTCCGAGGTGCGGCTGTAGAAGTCGGTGAGTTCCAGTTCCTTGTCGCGCAGCGCGAGCGCCGTCCCGGCCGCCGCCGTCTCCGGCGCCACCGCCTCGGCCTCGACCTCCGACTTCACCTCGGCGAGCCGCCGCCCGATGCGTGCGGCGAAGGCCATCTGGAAGTTCAGCCGGGCCGTCACGGGGGCGGCGGGCGCCTGCACCCGGCGTCGCACGGTGCGTCCCCAGCGCTTCTCGCTGACGATCTTCTCGACGGTCGCCGTGCGGTACTGCCCCGATTTGATGTAGTGGTCGGACGCGCGCACCATCTGCACGAGCAGGCTGGCGTAGAGCGCCTCGCAGGTGTCGATGTCGGTGTCGAAGCCGTAGGCGTAGACCTGGGTGGAGGTGCGGGCAACATCGCAGCGCACGTCGTTGGCCTGCGCGATCGCGACGAACAGCTGCACGTAGGTGCGCAGTCCCTTCTTGCCCGGCTCGCCGATCGGAACGACCCGCTGCACCGGCGTCGGCCTGCGTTCCCGCCCCGCGACGTGCGCCCGCGCCACCGCGAGATCGATCGAGGATCGGGTCGCCAACCGCTGCGCCGCGGCGAGGAAGGCCTCCGCCTCGTGCTCGTTGTCGGTCGCTTCGGCCTTGCGCAGCAGACCGCCGATGCGTGTGAGCATCCGATCGGGAACCGCGTTCGGCGAAGTCATCGGCAGCCAGGGTAACGGGACGCCGCGTCACAGGTCGTCGTGCGCTCGGACGGGCGGCGGCGCATGCTCCGGTCGAGGCTCCCCGCGACCGGCGACATCCACCCGACCTGGCCTTCTGTACCGCTCTTCGGGCGTGGCGGATGAACACCATGTATCTTCCGTTGTGCAACCGGCAGGGTGTGCTGCTGCTCACGTCGTACCCATGGAGTGTTCGCAATGGCTTTGAAGAAGGTGTCGTCCCTACGTTCGTCGCTCGTATCGCGGGCCGCGCTGGCGGCTGCCTCGGTCGCGCTGTTGACGGCGACCTTCACCAGTGCGTGCTCCAGCGACAACGGCGGCAGCCCGACCGGCCAGAACCTGACCGGCCGCGGCCCGATCACCTACGTCGAGGGCAAGGACACCACCGAGACCGGTGTGGTCAAGCAGCTCATCGAGCGCTGGAACGCCTCGCACCCCGACGAGCAGGTGACGTTCAAGGAACAGTCGAACGACGCCTCGCAGCAGTACGACGACCTCGTCGAGCACATGCGCTCCAAGCAGTCCACCTACGACGTGGTCGCGCTCGACGTGCCGTGGACCGCCGAGTTCGCCGCCAAGGGCTGGATCCAGCCGCTGAAGGACTCCTTCGCGATCGACACCTCGACGCTGCTCTCCCCGCCGGTCGCCAGCGCCACCTACAACAACACGCTCTACGCCGCGCCGCGCAACACCAACGGCGGGCTGCTGTTCTACCGCAAGGACCTGGTCTCGAACCCGCCGAAGACCTGGGGCGAGATGCTCGGCCAGTGCCAGGTCGCGCGTGACAACAACATCGGCTGCTACGCCGGGCAGTTCGCGCCCTACGAAGGTCTCACGGTGAACACTTCCGAGGTGATCAACGGCTTCGGCGGCACCTTCGTCGGCGCCGACGGCAAGACCCCGACCGTGGACAGCCCACAGGCCCGCGCCGGTCTCAACACCCTGGTCACCGCGTACAACAACGGCGACATCCCCAAAGAGGCCATCACCTTCAAGGAGCCGGAATCGGCGAACGCCTTCACCCAGGGCAAGCTGATGTTCCTGCGCGCCTGGCCCTCCACCTTCGGTGACGCGGGCGCCGAATCCTCGCAGGTGAAGGACAAGTTCGCGGTCGCGCCGCTGCCCGGCGAGAACGGCGTCGGCGCCTCCACCCTCGGCGGCTACAACGCGGCCATCAGCGCCTTCTCCAAGAACAAGGCCACCGCGCTCGACTTCCTGCGCTTCCTGATCAGCGAGGACGCCCAGCACATCATCGCCTCGGGCGCCCTGCCCTCGGTGCGCGCCTCGCTGTACGACGACCCCGCGCTGATCGCCAAGATGCCGTACCTGCCCGCCCTCAAGGAATCGATCGCCAGCGCGGTGCCGCGCCCGGTGACCCCCTTCTACCCGGCGGTGTCGAAGGCCATCCAGGACAACGCCTATGCTGCCCTGACCGGAAACAAGTCCGTCGACGACGCGATAGTCGGGATGCAGAAAGGCATCGAGACCGCAGGTTCGTGAACGAGCGTCAGCGAATGAGCCATGAACACAGCGCGCTACCGTGCACGACGAGCCGAGCGTCAGCGAGGCGGAGTCGCGCGCGGTCGCGTAGCGGACCCGACCAACCCGTAGGAGAGAGATAACGGTGTCGGATCCTTCGGGAGCGGCCACACGCCTGCCGAGCGACGAATTCCTTCCGCGCAAACGCGGTTTCGGCGCGAGCCTGGCCTTCGAGCTGCGCCGCTCCGGCAAGGCCTGGGTCTTCGTGGCGCCGGTGCTGATCGCGCTGGCGGTCGTCATCGGCTACCCGGTGGTCCGCGCGCTGTACATGTCCTTCCAGAAGGACCCCGGGCTCGACCCGAGCACGGGCATGTTCGTGGAGGGCGGCAGCGCCGGATTCTCGAACTACACGCACTGGCTGCTGCAACAGTGCAGCCTGCCGACCGGCGAGACCATCGCCTGCCCCACCGGCAATCTGGGCTCGCAGTTCTGGATGGCCGTCGGCGTCACGCTGTTCTTCACCGTGATCACGGTGGCGCTGGAGGCCACCATCGGCCTCGCCATGGCGATCGTCATGGGCAAGAGCTTCAAGGGCCGGGCGCTGCTGCGCGCGGCGGTGCTCATTCCGTGGGCCATCCCGACCGCCGTCACGGCGCGGTTGTGGGAGTTCATGTTCCAGTACGACGGCGTGGTGAACCGGGTGCTCGGCACGCACATTCTCTGGACCTCTGATCCGTGGGCCGCGCGGTTCGCGGTGATCGCCGCCGACGTGTGGAAGACGACGCCGTTCATGGCGCTGCTCCTGCTCGCCGGATTGCAGGTGATCCCCAACGACGTGTACGAGGCCGCCAAGGTGGACGGCGCCTCGGCCTGGCAGCGGTTCACCCAGATCACCCTGCCGCTGCTCAAGCCCGCGCTGCTGGTGGCGATCCTGTTCCGCACCATGGACGCACTGCGCATGTACGACCTGCCCGCCATCATGACGCTGAACAACCCGTCGACCCGCACGGTGTCGATCCTGGTGGTCGACCAGGTGCGCCAGGGACCGAACAGCGCCGCTGCCCTGTCGACCATCACCTTCCTGCTGATCTTCGCCGTGGCCTTCATCTTGGTGAAGATCCTCGGCGCCAACGCCGTCCGCACCCAGGAAGCGCAGCGCGAAGGGACGGTGCGAGCATGACCACGAGCAATCAGGTGCGCACCGAGCAAGACAGTGGAGGCGCACCGATGGTGACGAAGGAACCGGCCACCGATCGGGCGGTGCCGTGGACCAAGCGGTTCGGATCGGTGCGCATCTACCTCGGCGTGCTCATCGTGCTGGTCTGGGGCCTCGGCCCGTTCTACTGGATGGCCGTCACCGCGTTCCGCGATCCGGACTACACCTTCGACAACACGCCGTGGCCGACGCACGTCACGCTGGAGAACTTCCGCGACGCGTTCGACACCAGCCGCGGCAACGACTTCGGCAAGGCGCTGCTGAACAGCGTCGTCATCGGTGCGTGCACCACGGTGCTCGCGCTGGTCATCGGGATCTTCGCCGCGTACGCGCTGGCCAGGCTGACCTTCCGCGGCAAGTACGTGGTGGCCGGACTGATCCTGAGCGCGTCGATGTTCCCGGTGGTCGTGCTGGTGACGCCGCTGTTCCAGCTGTTCACCAACCTCGGCTGGATCGGCCAATACCAGGCGATGATCATCCCGAACATCTCGTTCGTGCTGCCGATGACCGTCTACATCCTCGCCTCGTTCTTCACCGAACTGCCGTGGGAGCTGGAAGAGGCGGCCCGCATCGACGGCGCGAGCAAGATGCAGGCGTTCCGGCTGGTGATGCTGCCGCTGGCCGCGCCCGCCGTCTTCACCACCGCGATCCTGGCCTTCATCGCCGCGGTGAACGAATACCTGCTGGCCCGCCTGCTCTCCAGCGACGCGACCGAGCCCGTGACCGTCGCGATCGCCCGGTTCTCCGGCAACAACCCGCTCGTCCAGCCGTACGCCGCGATCATGGCGGCGGGCACGATCGTCACGATCCCGCTGGTGATCATGGTGCTGCTGTTCCAGCGCCGCATCATCTCCGGTCTGACCGCGGGCGGCGTCAAGAGCTGAGTTTTTGGCGCGCTGGCGCGCGCAGGTTCGCGGCCCTTGTTGTCTCGCTTCCCAGCGATCGAGACTCGCGACTGCGTCGCATGCGCTTCGATCGCTGGGAAGCGAGACGGCCGCGAACGGTCGCTCGTCGGGCTCGCTCCGTGATGGGCGGGTGGGGCTGGGATGTTCCGTGGAATCACGGCCTTTGCGTCTGGTTTTCTGGCGGTCGGGACTCGCTTCAGCGGCGCATGCGCTGGGTATGGAGCGCTGGTGCGGAGGTTTCCGCACCGCGTCCAGCTTGCCCACCGACTGAGCTCGCGCCCGCGATTTACATGCTGAGATTTCGGCGTAATAGCGAAGACAGGTTCGCTTTGCCTCGCCGACGGTCGCGCCTGGGCTCGCTCGGTGGGCGGGTGGGGTTGGGGTTGGGGGCGTACTCGGGTTACTTTGCCTAAGAAGCGGGTTGGTGTGGACTGTGTGCCGCCTCGGCCGGGGTGGGCGGAGTAGAGTCCGGTCGTAGCTCGTTTCGGCGATCGTTGTCAGTGCAGGTGGGTTCGACCGACAACTCCGGGAGGAGATGATCGTGAGCTCGTTCGGCAAGCGAGGTGGGAAACGCGATGCCGGGGGCAAGCAATCGTCACCGCAGCACGCCTCCATCGCGGGTTTCCGGGAGCGGGACACACCGCACAGCCGTGAACGGAAAGCCCAGGCGCTCAGGGGATCCCGGCCCGGCGGCACCGCGGAGGCGACGCAACCCGAGCGGCCGCAGCGCAGTCGCGCCGAACGGCTTCGTCGGCTCGTGCTCGCGCTGTTCATCCTGTTCGTCGCGGTGCCCTCGCTGCTGTTCGTGCTGGTCTACTGGAGCGCCGAGATCCCCGACCCGGCGGCGGTGCAGACCAATCAGATCGCCACCGTCCTCGCCGCGGACGGCAGCACGGTGATCGCGAAGGTGGTTCCGCCGGAAGGCAATCGGACTCCCGTGTCGCTCTCCGAGGTGCCCGAACCGGTGCGCAACGCGGTGCTCTCCGCCGAAGACCGCGATTTCTACACCAACCCCGGCTATTCCACGTCCGGCTTCCTGCGCGCGGGCCGGGACAACCTGATGGGCAAGGACGACGCGGGCGGCGGCTCGACCATCACCCAGCAGTACGTGAAGAACGCCTTCCTCGGTTCGGAACGCACCCTGACCCGCAAGATGCGCGAGCTGATCATCGCGGCCAAGATGGCCAGGCAGTGGAGCAAGGACGACATCCTCGCCGCCTATCTCAACACCATCTACTACGGGCGCGGCTCCTACGGCATCGCCGCGGCGTCCAAGGCGTACTTCGACAAGCCGCCCGCGCAGCTGACGCTCGCCGAGGGCGCGGTGCTGGCGGCCGTCATCCGCACACCGTCGATCCTCGACCCCGAAACACACCTGCCGGAATTGAAGGCGCGCTGGCGGTATGTGCTCGACGGCATGGTCGAGATGGGCGTGCTGGCGCCGGGCGACCGAGACGCCACCGTTTTCCCGCGGATCCTGCCGATCACCGACATTCCCGACCGCGACGCCTCCCGCGGTCCCGAGGGCCTGATCCGCACCCAGGTGCTGCGTGAGCTGCGCGCCTCCGGCATCAGCGAACGCGAAATCAACACCGGCGCACTGCAAATCACCACCACCATCGACGTCGGAGCCCAGCAGGCGGCGCTCACCGCGGTGCACGATCGGCTCGGGCCCCAGCCGGCGCACCTGCGCGCCGCGGTGGTGTCGATCGATCCGCGCTCCGGCGCGGTGCGCGCCTACTACGGCGGCGAGGACGGCATCGGCTACGACTTCGCGCAGGCGCCGTTGCAGACCGGGTCGGCGTTCAAGGTGTTCGCGGTGATCGCCGCACAGCAGCAGAGCATCCCGCTGACGCGCATGCTGGACAGTTCGCCGGTCACCGATCGCGGCACCAGGATCACCAACGTGGACGGCGAATCCTGCGGCAAATGCAGCATGGCCGAAGCGCTGAAGCGCTCGCTGAACACCAGCTTCTACCGGCTGACCATGTCGATGTTCGAAGGACCGCAGGCGATCGCGGATGCCGCGCACCAGGCGGGCATCCCGGAGGAGATCCCCGGCGTGGCGGGCAAGACGCTCGCCGAGGACGGCGGCCCGCCGCTCAACGGCATCGTGCTCGGCCAATATCTGGTGCGCCCGATCGACATGGCCTCGGCGTACGCCACCGTCGCGGCCTCCGGCATGTACCACCGGCCGCACTTCGTGCACCGCGTGGTGACCGGCGACGGACGGGTGCTGCTCGATCGCGGCGCACCCGAACAGCAGGCCGGCGACCAGCTGCCGCCCGGCGAGCAGCGCATCAAGCCCGCTTTCGCGGAGAACACCGTCACCGCGATGATGCCGATCGCCGCCTACTCCAACGGGCACGCGCTGGCGGGCAACCGGCCGTCGGCCGCCAAGACCGGCACGACCCAATTGGGCCAGTCCGACCAGAACAAGGACGCCTGGATGATCGGCTTCACGCCGTCGCTGTCCACCGCGGTGTGGATCGGCAGCGAGCAGTCGCAGCCGATCCACACCGCGGCGGGCGCGGACATCTACGGTTCGGGCCTGCCCGCCGACATCTGGAAGCAGATGATGGACGACGCGCTGGCGGGCACGCCCATCGAGCAGTTCCCCACCGGACCCGTGGGCGGACCGGCGGTCGGCGGCCCCGCGGGCAGCACTCCGCCGAAGCCCCCGAACAATCCCTACGACATCTTGAATCCGAACCCGAATCCGTCGCGTGCGCCGCAGCAACAACCGGAGCCCTCGATCATCATTCCGCCTGCGCCGCCGCAGCCGACGCAGGTCGAGATCTTCCCCGGATTGAACGTTCCGGTGCCCGGCTGACGTGCGGGCGGTCAGATAACTGTGGCCCACACCATCTTGAATCGATCTTGTGACCTAGCGAGCCTCCGGGGAACGCATGACATGGCAGCATCGTTTTGCCAGAGTGAGAGCGCGGCCCAGCGGCGCCGAGGTGAACCAGGGGCGACGGCCGTCCCCCGGTGACGATGCGGAAGGATAAGCGCTCGAGCGACGACGGCAGCGGCGCGAGCGACCGGCCGACAGGCGGTAGCGTGCGGACCACAGAGGGGCCCGGAAGCGCCGCCAATTGAAAACAGACTAGACATAGGGGCTACGCCGGTGGATTTCAATGTCGTTGACCGTCCCGAGGTGCTGGTGGCGGGCACGGTGCTTCGCAGCCCAGCGCTAGCGGTCGAGGGGCCGCGCCGCGCGAAGGTGGAGGAAGCGTGGAAGCGCATCCTCTCGCGCCGTCTACCTGGCCCGCCGACCACCGCCTATGTCGATCATGCGCCGGAGATCAACTCCTATCTGACCCACATCGTCGGCTACCGCTGTAAGAGCATCGATGACTTGCTGCCCGGCGACGTGCTGGCCAGGGTGCCCGGTGGCCGGTTCGCCCGATTCATCGCCAGCGGCGACGATCTCGGCGATACGATCGTCAGCATTTGGCGGGCGGTGTGGGATGCCGAGGCGGCGGGCCGGTTCGTGCGTTCCTATACCGGCGACTGGGAGCACTATCCCGACGACCGCACCGCCGAGGTCTTCGTGGCGCTGGCCGACGAACCGAGCGACGGGTAGGACACAACAGTGGATTTCGAGATCGTCACCCTGGACGGCAGCCTGGTCGCCGGACTGACCATTCCGCTGGCCGGCCGCGAAGTGACCGCGCGCGACCTCGATCTGGTGAACTTCACCTGGGATCGCTACCTCGCCAGGGAAAAGAGCGTGCCGCGCGTCGCGGCGTACATCGGCCAGAACGACCATGCCGTCGCCGTCCTCGGCTACGAGGTGGGTTCGCTGGACGACCTGGACCAGGGCGACGTGGTGACCCGCATCCCGCAGGGCCGCTACGCGAAGTTCGTCGTCTCCGACAAGCCCTACGATCTGCTGCGCACGGCGTGGGCGCAGGTCGCCAAGGCCGAGAGCGCGGGCATCATCACCCGCTCGCACACCGCGGAGATCGAGCGCTACACCGGCCCGACCTCCGTCGAGGTCTACGTTTCACTGGACTGAACCGGCTCCGAGCCGACGCGGCGTGTCCGCGGCAAAAAACGCAAAGCCGGTCGGAGAGTGGCTCTCCGACCGGCTTCCCTCATCGAGTCGTCGGATCTACTCCGCGCCGATGATGAACGCTTCCAGCTGGGCGCGGGCGATGTCGTCCGCGAGCTGCTGCGGCGGGGACTTCATCAGGTAGGCCGAGGCCGGGATGACAGGTCCGCCGATGCCGCGGTCCTTGGCGATCTTGGCCGCGCGCACCGCGTCGATGATGATGCCCGCCGAGTTGGGCGAGTCCCACACTTCGAGCTTGTACTCCAGGTTCAGCGGCACGTCGCCGAAGGCGCGACCCTCGAGGCGCACGTAGGCCCACTTGCGGTCGTCGAGCCAGCCGACGTGGTCGGACGGGCCGATGTGCACGTCGTTGGCGCCCAGTTCCTTCTTCAGGTTGCTGGTGACGGCCTGGGTCTTGGAGATCTTCTTGGACTCCAGGCGCTCGCGCTCGAGCATGTTCTTGAAGTCCATGTTGCCGCCGACGTTGAGCTGCATGGTGCGGTCGAGCTGCACGCCGCGGTCCTCGAACAGCTTGGCCATCACGCGGTGGGTGATGGTCGCGCCGACCTGGCTCTTGATGTCGTCGCCGACGATCGGGACGCCCGCGTCCACGAACTTCTGCGCCCACACCGGGTCGGAGGCGATGAACACCGGCAGCGCGTTGACGAAGGCGACGCCCGCGTCGATGGCGCACTGGGCGTAGAACTTGTCCGCCTCTTCTGAACCCACCGGCAGGTAGGACACCAGGACGTCGACCTTCGCGTCCTTCAGGGCCTTCACCACGTCGACCGGCTCGGCCTCGGAGAGTTCGATGGTTTCCGCGTAGTACTTGCCGATGCCGTCGAGCGTCGGGCCGCGCTGCACGACCACGTCGGTCGGGGGCACGTCGGAGATCTTGATGGTGTTGTTCTCGCTGGCGAAGATCGCCTCGGCCAGGTCGAAGCCGACCTTCTTGGCATCCACGTCGAACGCGGCGACGAACTTGACGTCGCGTACGTGGTACCGGCCGAACTTGACGTGCATCAGACCGGGCACGGTCGAGGTCTCGTCCGCGTCCTTGTAGTACTGCACGCCCTGGACCAAGGAAGAGGCGCAGTTGCCCACGCCCACGATGGCCACGCGAACTTCGGTGGCGTTCTCAGCCGTATTGATGTCACTCATGGCCGATGGTTCCCTCTTTCTGTGGTGCCGCCTTCGTTGATTGCTCCGCCGCAATCAACTCGTTGAGCCAGCGCACTTCGCGCTCGCTTGATTCCAGACCGAGTTGGTGGAGCTGTCGGGTGTAGCGATCCAGCGACCCGCTGGCCCGTTTGATCGCTTCCCGCAATCCCTCTCGGCGCTCCTCGACCTGCCGGCGCCTGCCCTCCAGGATCCGCATCCGCGCCTCCGCGGGAGTGCGGCTGAAGAACGCCAGGTGGACGCCGAAGCCGTCGTCGGTGTAGTTCTGCGGGCCGGTGTCCGCGAGGAGCTCCGTGAAACGCTCCCGCCCCGCCGGTGTCAGTTGATAGACCCGCCGCGCGCGGCGCATGGTGACGCCCGCGACGTTCTCCTCCGCGATCAGTCCGTCCGCCTGCATGCGCCGCAGCGTCGGATAGAGCGAACCGTAGGAGAAGGCCCGAAACGGCCCGAGCAGGCCCGTCAGCCGCTTGCGCAGCTCGTAACCGTGCATCGGCGCTTCGAGGAGCAGCCCGAGGATTGCCAGCTCGAGCATCGGGCGTCACCCCCTGACTGTTGTGCAGACCTAACCGATGGATGCGACTTCCGAGTATATCGCGCCGATATAACCGGGCACAGCGATGGGCGATATATGGGGCGTTCACCCAGGTCGGATCAGCGGTTGGGCGGGCGGACGTTCAGCGGTTCGCCGTCGAAGAGGACGGTCATGAATCCGGTCTCGCTCATCTCGTTCTGCACGTAGATCTGCACGTAGGGCTGCGCGCCCTTCTTGTCCTCGCGCTCGATGCTCACGTGCGAGATCGGACTGCCCGGCAGCAGCACCGACTGCGAGGCTCCCGCGAGCAGGCGGGCGAGGATCGGCAGGTCGATGGCGCCCATGTCGACGGTCGGGGTGTCCGGCTTGCGCGAGGACGGGTTGCCGAACAGGGAGAAATCGCCGTCGAAGTGGTAGTAGACGGACTTGCCCTTCTCGTTGCGATAGAAGAGGGCGTAGCGCGGATAGACGGTGACGTCGTCGGCGACCGTGTCGCCGAACTCGGCGCGATACCTGTCGATGAAATAGGCCAGGCCCGCGCCAGTGGTCAGGTCGGGCAGGGGGTCGGCGACGGCCCGATCGACCGCGCTGTGCGCGACGCAGCCGACCAGCCCGCCCGCAATCAGGGCCGCGGCCAGGATCACCGCGGGAATCCAGCGCGTTCGTCCGCGTCCGCCGCGCACCACGGGAGCGTCGACCATTTCGCCGGGAATCTGCAGGTCGTCGATCAGCTTGTCGAGATCTCCGAACGACTTGGCGCGCATGGCGATACCGGTGCGGGCGGTGTGCTCGGACTCGGTGAGCTGACCGTCGGCGAGCGCGGCGTCCAGCAGTCCGCAGACATCGGCGCGATCGCTGTCACTGGCCCGCAGGCGGGCGGTTTTCGACGCCATCAGCGCTTCCCCTCGCCGGTCATCCGACCTCCCTGACCTTCAGCACCTCACCCGACGGCGAGATCACGACGCTGCCGTGCTGGCTGCGGTCGTTGCGCACGCGGATCTCGACGAGGGGCCTGGCGTTGCCCGCGCTGGAACCGTCGGCGGAGATCTCGATGGAGTCGACGACACCGCCGGTCACCTTGGTCATCGCCGGCGCCGTGGCGAGCACCGCGCCGATCGCCTCGACGTTCAGCGTGGCCAGGTCCACGCTGCGCGTGTCCGGCCTGCGCGTGGTGATGAGATTGTCGTGCTGGGTGAATCCGCCCCAGTAGTCCCAGTCGACCGACCACTGCGGCCCCTCCGGCGCGATGCGCTGCACCGATGCGAAATCCTTGTGCAGCCAGAGCTCGTCGACGAGGGTGTCGCCGAACTTCTCCCGGTACTTGTCGCGGTAGAGCGTCATCCCGGCGACGGTGTACAGCTCGGGCCTCGGCAGCACCAGCGGCTGCACCGTGCCCAGCTCGACGGGGACGGCCTGCGCCGGGACCTCGCTGTCGTCGCGTCCCGCGGCGAAATACCCGGCCCAGACTCCGAGCACGGCCACGACGCCCACCGCGGCACGGAACCGCAGATTCCGGCGCGAACGCGGAGGACTCGGCGGCGACGCCGCGGCGGCGCGTTGCACATCGGCCACCAATTCGCCGAGATCACCGAGGGTTTTCGCCTCGGAAGCCAGCTCGGTGAGCGCCTGGTGCTCGTCCGCGTCCAGCTGCCCTTCGCCGTGCGCGTCGTCGAGCACCCGAATCGTGTTGGCACGATCGGCATTCCGCGCCCTGGTGTGGTCCGGATAACTGGCGCGGGTTCGCGCCCGCCGCAAAGGTTTCCGCGTCTTCGCCGACCCGCCCGGCGCCAGATCACCGGCGGCAGCGGGAACTTGCAGGTCGCTCGTCAGGCGCGCCAGCTCACCGACGGTCTTGGCGCGCCCCGCTTTCGCCGTGCGGTCGTGATACTCGTCGGCCCCGAGCTGCCCCTCCGCGTAGGCCGCATCCAACAGACCGCATGCGTTCACGCGGTCCAGATCACGCGCTCGCATGCGCCCGTTGCTCCCGGTGGACACACACGAATCGTAAACAGAACATGCCCACCGGGAACGGTTCCCGCGAAACCGAACGAGGCGAGGACCATGCGCGGCATCGATTCGTGCACGTCGCCGAGGAAATGCGGCGCGCCCGAGTCACGAACCGAGTCCCGCGGCGGCCTCCGTAAGCCCCCTGTACAACACGGAACGGATCGCCTTGTCCTGAACCACCGTCCACCGCGGACGCCGGATGCCGAGCGAAGCGACGCGACATGTGCAATAAATGTCACGGATCTGCGCCTCGTGCGGACTGGACAAGCCGAGGGAAGCTAGGCGTCCTCGCCGAGCGACACAGTGATAGGTGCAGGTCGACCCGGAAAGCGAAGCGCTCCGGGTCGCGAATCGATGTCCGGTGTGGCCTACGTAAGGCGAGCGGAGCGAGGCGTCAGCGCCCGTACCCCGCTACTCTGGTTGGCGTGCGAATTCAGCGGCAGGTGGTCGACTACGCGCTCCGGCGCCGGTCGCTGCTGGCTGACGTCTATGCGGGCCGGGTCGATGTCGCCGAGGTATGTGATGCAAATCCCTATCTCCTGCGTGCGGCGAAGTTCCACGGCCGGGGGAGCGAGGTCACGTGCCCTATCTGCCGGAAAGAACAGCTCACCCTCGTATCCTGGGTCTACGGCGACGGCCTCGGACCGGTGGCTGGTTCGGCTCGCACACCGGAGGAGCTGACGCGCCTCGCCGAGACTCGCGAGGAGTTCTCGGTGCATGTCGTCGAGGTATGCCGGAGCTGCAGCTGGAATCATCTGGTGCAGTCCTATGTGCTCGGCAACGCCCCGGCGCCCACGCGTCGCCGTACGGGTACGCGAGCGAACCGACGTACCGCCGCCGAGTGATGTGCCTGGTCATCTGCCAGTCGGGTGACATGCGGAGCCTGCACGTGTCCGCCGCGGTGCCCGTGACCGCACCCAGCCAGCCTGACCGATACGAGTTATGGAGATCTTGTCAGTGAATTCGCCCTACGAGACTTCCCCCTACGGCGATGAACCGCACGGCGGCCGTACTCAGCGAAGTTCACAACCGGCTCCGAACCCGACTCCAGGCCAGCGCCAGGCGCCCCCTCCCGGTTTCCGCCCGCTACCGCCACCGGGCGGTCCGCGGCCGGGTGGCCCGCGTCCCGGCACACCTCAGGGTGGCCCCAACGGTGGCCCGCAGCCGCCGCATCGTCCCGGCCCGCCGCCGCAGGGTCGTCCCCCACAAGGTCGTCCCCCGCAGGGCCGTCCTCCACAAGGCCGCCCGCCCGAGGGTCGCCCGCCGGAGGGTCGTCCGCAGCCCAACGCCGCGCCCGGTGGCGCCGCCGGCGCGACCCAGCGCATTCAGCGGCCCGGTCAGAATCCGCAGGGCGCGCCCCGGCCCAGCTCGCTGAGCGAGGCGGTCGCCGAGCGCGATCGGCGATCCGGTCCGAGCGCCGCCGTCCGTCCCGCGGGCGGCGCGCGGCCGAACACCGGCCAGCGGCCCGCGATCGACCGCGACCGTCGTCCGAACGGTCCCGCCACCGGTGAGCGCCGCGCCCAGTCCGGCCAGCCCCCTTCGGGTCCGCCGCCGCGCCGCAACGGCGGCGGTGACGGTGGTTCCGGCGGAGCGGGTAAGCGGCCAGGCGCGAAGAGGATTCCTTGGAAGATGATCCGCCGGACGCTCTACGTACTCATCGCCCTCGCCATCGTGGTGCCGAGCGCCGTCTTCCTGGTCGCCTACTCCACGGTGTCGGTGCCGCAGCCCGGTGATCTGAAGACCAACCAGGTCGCGATGATCTACGCCGAGGACGGCAGCACGGTGCTGAGCAAGGTGGTCCCGCCACAGGGCAACCGCACCGACGTGACCATCGAGCAGATCCCGCCGCACGTGCGCAACGCCGTGATCGCGGCCGAGGACCGGGATTTCTACACCAACCCTGGCTTCTCCATCTCCGGCTTCGTGCGCGCGGCCCGCGACAACGTTCTCGGCAAGGAGAGCGCGGGCGGTGGCTCGACGATCACCCAGCAGTACGTGAAGAACGCGCTGGTCGGTGACGAGCGCTCGCTCACCCGAAAGATGCACGAGCTGGTGATCTCCGCGAAGATGGCGCGGCAGTGGAGCAAGGACGAGATCCTCGCCGCCTACCTGAACACCATCTACTTCGGTCGCGGCGCCTACGGCATCGACGCCGCATCCAAGGCCTACTTCAACAAGCCGGTGCAGGATCTGACCGTCGCCGAGGGCGCGGTGCTGGCCGCCACCATCCAGCTGCCCTCGCTGCTGGATCCGGAGAAGAACCCGGAGGGCGCCAAGACGCGCTGGGGCTACGTGCTCGACGGCATGGTCGACGGCGGCAACCTGAAGGCCACCGACCGGCAGGGCATGCAGTACCCGCAGGTGAGCCCCCTCGCGCAGACCCAGGACAAGACGCTGGATTCCGGACCCGAGGGCCTGATCAAGACCCAGGTGCTCGAGGAGCTCGCGTCCGCGGGCATCAGCGAACAGCAGCTCAACACCGCCGGTCTGCAGATCACCACGACCATCGATCCGAAGGCGCAGCAGGCCGCGGTCGACGCCGCGACGAGCAAGATGCAGGGCGAGCCCGAGCAGCTGCGGACCTCGGTGGTGTCGATCGACCCGCGCACCGGCGCGGTGCGCGCCTACTACGGCGGCAACGACGGCCAGGGCTACGACTTCGCCAACGCGCCGCTGCAGACCGGTTCCTCGTTCAAGGTGGTCGGCCTGGCCGCGAACCTCGAACAGGGCATTCCGCTGTCGCAGATGTACGACAGCTCGCCGCTGACGGTGAACGGCATCAAGATCACCAACGTGGAGGGCGAGTCCTGCGGCATGTGCACCATCGCCGAGTCGCTCAAGCGTTCGCTGAACACCAGCTTCTACCGCATGCAGCTGGACATGGGCAACGGTCCGCAGAAGATCGCGGACATGGGCCACAAGCTCGGCATTCCCGAGGAGCTGCCCGGCGTCGGCAAGACGCTGTCCGAGCCGGGCGGCGCGGGCCCGAACAACGGCATCGTGCTCGGCCAGTACCAGGCCCGCGCGCTCGATATGGCCTCCGCCTACGCCACGCTGGCGGCCTCCGGCATGTACCACGCGCCGCACTTCGTGCAGCGGGTGGTGACCGCCGACGGCCAGGTGCTGCTCGACCGCGGCGACGTCGCGGGCGAACAGCGCGTCTCGGCGGCCGTCGCCGACAACGTGACCGCGGCGATGAAGCCGATCGCGGGCTACTCGCGCAACCACGGCCTGGCAGGCGGTCGCGAATCGGCGGCCAAGACCGGCACCGCGCAGTTGCTCGACACCGGCGAGAACAAGGACACCTGGATGGTCGGTTACACGCCATCGCTGTCCACCGCCGTGTGGGTCGGCAGCGTGGACAACTCGCCGCTGCGCAACTACGCGGGCGGCATGATCTACGGTTCCGGCCTGGCGTCGGACATCTGGAAGTCCACCATGGACGGTGCGCTGCAGGGCACGCCGACCGAGACCTTCCCGAAGCCCGCGCCGATCAAGGGCCAGGCGGGCGTTCCCGAGTGGACCGCGCCCTACACCCCGCCGTCGACGGTCGACGCCCCGGCGCCGCCGGTCGTGATCGCGCCGACCCAGGTGGAGATCCTGCCCGGCATCACCATCCCGGTCCCCGGCGTGCAGCCCAACCCGCGTCCGCAGCAGCAGCAACAACGTGAGCAGGACCCGGGCCCGCTGCCCGGCCAGCCGGTCGCGCCGACCGATGGCAGCTCGCCGACCCAAACGGGCTCGCCGCGTCCGGGCGGAACCGGAAACGGCGGCGGAAACGGAAACAGCGGCCAGGAAGAGGGCTCCAGCCCTCAACCCACTCGCAGCCGTTAGGCAAGCAGCTGAGACCGGCGAGGCCGCCCGGAGGAATCCTCCGGGCGGCCTCGCCGATTGTCCAGGTCAGCGACTGATGGAGCGGTCGTCTTCCACAACGACGCCACGCCGCAGGCCTGGCCGCTCCGAAATCAGACTCTGGTGATGTACCAGAACCCGTTCGGGTCCTGATAGCAGCGATCGTGCACACCAGCCCAGGTCAGGCACTCGGAGTAAGAGCCGTAGCCCTCGAGGACGACCCAGTTGCCCTCCCCGACCTTGACGCACCTGTCGCGGACGCCTGCCCAGGTCAGGCACTCCGCATACGACGGATACCCGGCCGATGCGTTCCCCGCGAGTCCGAAGACCGCAGCGCTCGCGATGGCGACGACCGTCAGCAATTTCTTGAGCATTCCCACCCCTCTTCTCGAAGATCGGCTTCCTCCCGTTGCACAGCCGATCACCGTAATTATAACAACGGCAACAACTCTGAATACGGTTACGAGGCAACACCGGCTCCCAGCGGCCGAGTGCCGCGGGGACACACGCACTCGCGCCGAGCAGGGGCGTAGGTCGGCTCGACCGCACCTATTAGGCTCGGGTTCCGTGACCGATCAGCAAGTGGTGGACGTGCGGACAGGCCAGGCCGCGCGCTCCGGCGGGGGCTCGGGCGGCGGGACACACTACGCGGCGCCCTCGCCGCTGGCGCCGGACCTGCGCTCGGCCGACGCGCGGGATCGCCCGAGCCGCAACGATTCCCTCGCCGCGCAGCTCAGCAGCGTCGTCGGCGGGCCGGTGGGCGATCACGCGCTGATCGGCCGGGTCCGGTTCTGGACGCCGCTGCGGGTGATCCTCGCCTTCACCGTGGTGTTCCTGGCGCTGGGCTGGGCCACCAAGGCGGGCTGCATCCAGCAGACCGAGGCGGGCGACGGCTCGCTGACGCTGGATTGGAACAACGGCCGCCAGTACATCGCGATGTGCTACTCGGACACGGTGCCGCTGTACGGCGCCGAACGCCTGGACGAAGGTGCGTTCCCGTACAAGAAGGCCTGGGTCGAGCAGACCCCGGACGGCGGTCGCGAGACCAGGTACATGGAATACCCGGTGCTTTCGGGCCTGTACCAGTACGTGTCCATGCAGCTCGCCAAGACATGGGACACGCTGCCGCTGCCCGGTGCGCTCCAGGTGGTCATCTACTTCAACGTCGTCGCGTTCGGCCTCGCCATGGCCTGGCTGGTGACCGTGTGGGCCTCCGCGCTGCTCGCCGGGCGCAGGATCTGGGACGCGGCGCTCGTCGCGTGCTCGCCGCTGGTGATCGTGCACGCGTTCACCAACTTCGACGCGCTGGCGACCGCCTTCGCCGCCACCGGCCTGCTCGCCTGGGCGCGGCGCAGGCCGGTGCTCGCCGGTGTGCTGCTCGGGCTCGGCGGCGCGGCGAAGCTCTATCCGCTGCTGTTGCTCGGCCCGATCGTGGTGCTGTGCCTGCGGGTCGATCCGATGCACCGGGTGCCGAGTACCCGGATCGGACTGCGCCTGCGCGATATCGACAGCGGGCGCGCGGCGCTGACCTGGCTGCGCGAAACGCCCTACCGTATCCAGTTCTTCGGCTTCCGTCCGCTGGGCGCGGCCATCGTCGCGGTGGTGGCCGCGGCGGGCACCTGGCTGGCGGTGAATCTGCCGATCGCGCTGCTGTATCCGAACGGCTGGCGGGAGTTCTTCCGGCTCAATACCACCAGGCACGCCGATCCGGACTCCATCTACAACGTGATCACCTCGTTCACCGGCTGGTCCGGTTTCGACGGCGAACTGAACCACGGCGAGCCGCCGTCCATTCTGAACGCGGTCTCGCTGCTGCTGTTCGTAGTGGCCTGCGCCGCGGTCGCCTATATCGCGCTGACCGCGCCGCGCCGCCCGCGCGTCGCCCAGCTGTGCTTCCTGGTGGTCGCCGCGTTCCTGCTCACGAACAAGGTGTGGAGCCCCCAGTATTCGCTGTGGCTGGTGCCGCTGGCCGTCCTCGCGCTGCCGCACCGCCGAATCCTGTTGGCCTGGATGACCATCGACGCGCTGGTCTGGGCGCCGCGCATGTTCTACTACCTCGGCCTCGACCGCAAAGGCCTGCCCGAGCAGTGGTTCACCGGCACCGTCGTCCTGCGCGACCTCGCCGTGATCGGACTGTGCGCGCTGATCGTGCGGCAGATCTATTGGCCGGGCGAGGACTTGGTGCGCCGTGATTTCGTGGACGACCCGGCGGGCGGCGTATTCGACCGCACCGCCGACCCCTTGCTGCCCTGGCTGCCGGAACCGTTGCGCCCCAAGGCGACTCTCGTCCGCACCGGTTGAGGCGCTGCCGCAACGGCCCGCCCGCACCGGCCGACGCACTACCGCAGCGGCTCCGGGCCCACCTCCTGACACACTGCCGCAGCGGCTCCGGACCACATCGCTGATTCGCTATCGCAGCGGTCGGCCGCGTGCCGCTGCGAGGCGCGCCTACGCCGCAAGTGGATTCGCCAGACGCGACCGGCGAACGCAACCGCGGCGCTACTCCGAACGCAACAGCTTCGCCGCCAGCTGCGGATCTCGCGGCAGCAGATCCAGTTCCAGTTGCCACGCGCTGCCGGTCCACGGATCGAACAGCGGCGTGTCCTCGACGGTCGGCAGATGGCGGCAGGCCTGCGAGAGCGCGGCCACGGTCCCGTCCGGCGATTCGGATTCGTCGCTGCCGACGATCACGATGGACAGTCCGATCAGGTCGCCGCGCAGGGTCAGCGCCGAAATGCGCTGGGCGTCGGAGGCCTGGTACCCGTGCGGGAAGTCGGCGGCCAGCAGCACCCGATGCTCGGCGGGTGGCGTGAAAGCGCCACTGGTGTAAGCCATCTCGGCGAGTTCCGCGGCGTCGACCAGGGCTTGCAGGCGCGGCGAGATATCGCCGTGCTCGGTGATCGGCGGACCGTTCAGCACCGGTCCTAGCGGTGCGAGCAGTCCGGTGAACGCGCCGGTCAGATCGATGACATCGATGCGGGTGCGCCTGCCGGGATCGGACGCGAGCAGCCGCGCCAGCAGCGCGCCGACCACCGGAACCACCGCCGCCGACCGCTCGGTGTCGATCCACAGCGGCCGGGTCAGCGGCACCGGTACGCAGTACGGAATCCGCAGCGGGCCGCGTTCGATCGCGTACAGCTCGCCGAGGCGGATGCCATCGCTGATCTTGGCGTTGCCCTCCCATGCCGGTGACGACCAGGAGGCCAGCGCGGGCGGCAGCAACCGGTCGGCCTCGGCGAGCTCGCGCATCAGATGCTCGCTGTCGCGCCGGTGATTGCCCTCGGCGACGGCGACGAGTTCGTCGCTGCGCCGTTGCGCCTCCTTGCGTTTCGCCTCGGCGCCCGGCGTGTTCCTCGTCGCGGGATCGGAGACCGCGGCCGAGAGCTCCTCGTCCAGCCGTTTGGCGGCGTAGTCCCGTGCCGAGACGAGCGCGGCGGCCGAGCGCGCCGCGTCCTCGAAGATCATCCACAACCGTTCCAGCCCGTGCGAGACCTCCAGCACGGGAGCCTCGGCCGGATGCTGGGACTGCCGGGGACCGGCGATGGCGGCGCGATCGCCCTCCGGATGCGGCGCGTGCGCGCTCGCGTCGGCTCCGCCGGAGACCTCGACGCCGTGCGCGGGCAACAACACCGGAAGCCCGCCGGCGTAGCCCTGACCGACGGCGCGGACCTTCCACGCGTCGCCGCGCCGATAGACCTCGAGGCAGATCAGCGCAGCCTCTCCCGCGGCGGGCGTGATCGCGAATTCGGCGGTGAGAGCGCCGTTCTCGGCAAGCGACGCGGTCACCGGACCGAGCTCGCCGCCGCCGGGCGCGGCGGGATCGGCGCTGACCACCAGCAGCACCGCCTTCGCGTCGGCGCGCACCTCGGCCAGGGTGATGGTCACCTCGTCGCCGGTCAGCGCGACGCCGCCGGTGCTCGGCTGGTTGTAGAAGACGAAGTCGGCCGCGTCGCGAACCCGCAGGTTCTCCGCCACCACCAGCGCGGAAACATCGAGCGCCGCACCGGCTTTCACGCCGAACCGGAGCACCTCGCCGGAGAGCGGGATGTTCTGGCCTGCCTTCAGTTGAATCACGTTGTCTGCCATGCTCTTCGCGCGTTCCCCCGACGAGCCTTCCTCAGAGGAAGCGGCCCAGCTGGGGGATCGCCTCGCCCGGATGCTTGGCCTGGAAGCCCTCGCCGAGCGCCTGCATCTTCCAGTCGCCGCCGACCCGGAACACCTTCGCCATCGCCATCGCGGTGAACGGCATGCCGCCCGCCATGGTGTACCTGGCGAGTTCGGCGTTGTTGGATCCGTCGACGAGCCGGCAGAACGCGTTGCGCACCTGCTCGAAGGTGTGGCCCTTGTAGGAGGTCACGATGAACACCAGAGAGGTGATGTGCGCCGGAATCCTGGTCAGGTCGACCAGGATGACCTCGTCGTCGCCCTCGCCCTCGCCGGTGAGGTTGTCGCCCTGGTGACGCACCGAGCCGTCCTTGGACGACAGCTGGCCGTAATAGGCGTAGTCGGCCGGGTTGGCGTCGGCGAACATGATCACCGAGGCATCGAGGTCGATATCGACCGTGCGGTTGCCGAACATCCCGCGGCTCTGTACCGGATCCCAGCCGAGACCCATCTTCACGAAGGTCAGCGCCTGGCCGCCCTCCTTGCGCAGCGTGACGCGCTGACCCTTCTGCAAGCTGACCGGGCGGTCCTTGCTCAGGCTCACCTCGCCGGTGGGCTGCGCGGCCTGCTGCGGCGCAGTGCCTTGCTGCTGCGCAGTGGCCGGTCCCGGCGGCGGCGGGTAGCCACCGCCGGGCGGCGGCGCGTACCCGGTGCTGGGCGGCGGGTAGGAGCCGGTGGACGCGTACTGGGGCGACTGCTGCGCCGGGGCCGTCGGCGGCGGGTAGTGCGCCGGCGGCGCGGCCTGGGTCGGCGGCGCGGCCTGGGTCGGCGGCGCGGCCTGGGTCGGCGGCGCAGCCTGGGTCTGCTGCGGCGGGGCCGCGGGCGCTTCGTCGACGGTGACGCCGTGGTCGGTGACGAGCGCGGCGAAACCGCCCGCGTAGCCCTGGCCGACGGCGCGCACCTTCCAGGAGCCCTGGCGGCGGTACAGCTCGAGCGCGATCACGATGGACTCGGAGTCGAGCCCTTCGATCCGGTACTCGTACAACCGATTACCGCTGGAGTCGGACACGACGGCGGTCGGCGGCGCTGACCTGCCGAAGTTGCTGGAGGCGTCGTCGAGCGTGATCACCGCGCGGATCTGGTCGATATCGGCGGGCACCGCGTTCAGCGACACGGCGAGCGAGGCGGGCTGACCCGCCGGTGCGGGCTGCAGGTTCACGCCGGGGCCGGACGGCTGGTTGAAGAAGACGAAGTCCGCGTCCGAGCGGACCTTGCCACGCTCGGTCACCAGGAGCGCGGACAGGTCCGCCGGTGCCGACAGCTGGACGGAGATCACCACGTCGTTGGTGGCCAGTGGACCGTTCTGGCCCTTGGCGAGAGTTGCGGACAAGGTCGACCCTTCGCTTGTCGGTGCGTACGGTTGCCACTCTACGAGAAACGGCCCTGCCACCGCCGGAGTAAACGTCGCGCACGGCGTTGCGAACCTCGTGCGTCCGTTACAGTGACCGCGAGCAGCGGAACGTGACAACGACCCATGTTCCCGAACGAGACAGCAGGGCAAACACCGGATGGCACAACTTTTCGAACAGTCGAAGAAGGTGGTCGAGGCTCATCTCGCCGGAACGAGTGTCCGCGCGATAGCCGGGTCGATGATCGCCTACGAGGGAAACGTGCAGTTCAAGTCCGCCGGGTTCGGCGGAGGCGACGGCGTGCTCGCCGGGCTCAAACGACGCGCCACCGGCGAGAAGCTGTCGCTGATGGAATGCGGCGGGCACGGCAGGGTCTTCTTCGCGGTGAACGGTCAGCACGTGTCGGTGGTGAACCTGAACGGCGAAACCCTGCAGGTGGAGTCGCAGCAGTTGCTCGCCTTCGCCGGGAATCTGCGCACCGACGTACGTTTCGCGGGCTTGCGCGGCGCCTCCACCGGCGCCGGGTTGTTCACCACCACCGTCACCGGACAGGGACAGGTCGCGCTGCTCTCGGCGGGCGGGCCGCTGATCCACCTGGAGGTGTCGCCGCAGTATCCGCTGGTGGTCGATCCGGACGCGTTCGTCGCCGCGCAGGGCAATCTGAACCAGTCCTTCGTCACCGATGTCTCCTGGCGGACCATGGTGGGTCAGGATGCGGGCGAGGCGTTCTCGCTGCGCTGGGAAGGCCAGGGCGTCGTGTTGATCCAGCCTGCGGAACGGTAAGGGGCCGGGGATGTTCGAGAAAGTCAACGGCAAGGTCGTCAAGGTCGACGTCGGCATGGCGGGCGGCGTGGTCGCCCGCAGCGGCGCGATGCTCTTCTACACCGGCGACATCTCCTTTGCGCCGCATCAGATTCCGGGTGCGCAGGGCATGGGCGGCGGCGGTCTGATGGGCATGGCGGGCCGCATGATGGCGGGCGAGCACGAGCGCACCATGCTCGCGCAGGGCAACGGCCAGGTGCACTACGGCTTCGCGGGGCTGGAGGTGCACGTCGTGCAGATGCAGCCTGGCGCGTCGCTGCGAGTGGAAGCCTCACGGCTGCTTGCCAATACCGCGGGGCTGCAGAGTTCGATCGTCTCGGTGGCGAGTTCCGGCGGCGGCGGTGGCGGCGGACTGATGGGCGCGCTGCGCGGCGCGGCCTCCGGCGCGCTCACCGGCCAGGGCATGTTCACCACCCAGCTGTCCGGGCACGGCGCCGCGGTGCTGCTCGCGCACGGCGGGTTCCTGGAACTCCAAGTGGGCGGTCCGAATCCGATCGTGGTGGACCCGCAGGCTTTCGTCGCCGCGTACGGCAATGTGCAGACCGAGTTGAAGACCGCGCTGAGCTGGCGTGACGCGGTCGGGCGCGGCTCCGGCGAGGCGATGCAATTGCATTGCGTCGGACAGGGAGTCGTCTACGTGCAGGCCTCCGAAGAGAAGTTGTGACCATGGCCCAGATCCACAACCCGATGACGCTCGGCGAGAGCGACAACATCCCGGGGAACACCTACGCCTACTGCATCGACCTGAACAAGCCGTGGTTCATGCGCAAGGGCGCGATGATCGCCTACTACGGCCAGATGAACTTCCAGCTGCTCACCCACGGCCTGCACGGCGGGCTGATGCACATGGTGTCGCAGCAGTTCTCGGCGCCGCTGTTCACCAACGACTACGTGGTGGCCGAGGGCCACGGCAAGCTGATCATCGGCGACCGCGGCTACGACATCAATTCCTACGATCTCGACGACGGCAACCTCACCATCCGCGCGGCCAACCTGCTCGCCTTCGAGCCGGGTCTCGCGCTGAAGCAGTCGATCGTGCCCGGCTTCCTCACCCTGATCGGCACCGGCAAGTTCCTCGCCTCCTCCAACGGGCCGGTGATGTTCGCCGAACCGCCACTGCGGGTGGACCCGGAATCGCTGGTCGGCTGGGCCGATTGCCCCTCCCCCAGCCACCACTACGATCACCAGTGGGTGTCCAGCTTCCTGGCCGCGGGCGCGGCGCGCTTCGGCGTGAACTCCGGCGAGGAGCGGCAGTTCGACTTCACCGGCGCGGGAACGGTGCTCATCCAATCCAGCGAAAAGGTCATGAGCGATTCGGTGCTGGTGCGCACCATCGAGGGTCAGCTCCAGAGCGGCGTCACCGTCGGCGGCCTGCAACGCATCCAGGCCGTCGTCGCCCAGCAGCTCGCGGGTCAGCAGCAGCACTACTGAGACCGCTCGACCGGCGCGACGCCCACGCCGCGCCGGTCCCGTGCCGCAGCGGGCACGGTCGGTCGAAGTCCAGCCTCCGGCGCACTGCCAGAGCAGAGGCGGAGCTCCGCCTACTCGGCGGCGGGCGCCGCCTTGATGAACCAATTGATGATCTCCTCGCCCGCGAGGATGCCGGTGGCGCGGGTGATGGTGAGATTCGGGCTGGTCCAGTTGAGTTGTTCCAGTTCGCCGTGCCTCGGCCGGATGGCGGAGTCGGCGGCGCGCAGCATCTCGGCGTCCAGCGCGCCGTCACCCGCGGCGAAGGTCTTCGCCTCGTCGGTGAGCTCGCCGGATTCCCTCAGGCGGCGGCGCACCTCGGCCACCGCGATGCTCTTGCACACCGTCTGCGGCATCGTGTAGATCTTGCGGCCCTGCTGGGAGGCCGACCAGCCGCGCTCGCGGCACCAGTCGTCCCATTCGGCGAGGAATCCCTCGGGCACCGCCTTGGGTTTGACCACCAGATAGCAGAAGAGGTGGTCGGCGACGCGGAACTTGGAGACCCAGGACTCGTCGATCCTGGCGCGCAGTTCCGCGCTCACCTCCGAGAGGGTGGCGCCGCTCTGGCGGACCTTCACGTCGATGTCGATGCGCCACCGCATGTCGGGGACGCCGTCGACCAGGATGTTGCCACCGTTGCTGGTGATGGCGTAGCGCCACGGCGCACCCGGCAACTGAATCCGGTTGAACTGCTTGATGGTCCGCGTGGTCGTCGGGATGACGGCCGCAGGCTCGGTGAGCGTCTGCATGCGCAGCGCCGCCGCCGTCGTCATGAACGACAGCGGCGCGCCCTCCAGATGCTCGACGCACACCGTCGGCACCTCCGCGGCGGTGCTGAAGGCGTTGCGTGAGTAGATCATCGTGCGGTCGAGATCGGTGGCAACTAGCGCTTGTCTTCGCGGTCTTACCAGGAGCATCTACTTCGGTACTTCCTTGATCAATCCCATGCACGAATACGCCAGATCGGGGACGACCTCGACCGGCACACCGCGCGCGGTAGCGAGCATCCGGATGTGCGCGTGCTCTGGGGCGTCGGCCTCGCGGACCAGCACCCGCCACGGCACGCGCCGCAGCAGCACCCGGGTGGTCTCGCCGACCCCCGGCTTCACGAAATTCACACTGGTGATGCCGTATTCGGCACGCACCTGCTCCACCGAGGACCAGCCGGTCCAGGTGGGCGTCCGGTCGGAACCGAGCACCGCGGCCAGCTCGGTGGGCACCAAGGGGCGCACGGCATCGAAGGCACCGTCCACAGCGTCGAGCAGACGATTCGAGACGTCGTCGCCCGCGAGTTCGCGGTAGAACTTCGCGCCGTGGAAATCGCCGGGCCCGATGAGCGTGTCGTTCAGGACGGTCCGCGAAATGAGCCCTGACACTGTGGAATTCAGGCACGCGGAGGCGATCAGGAAATCGTCGCGGGTGCCGTAGGTTCGCACGCAGTGCCCGGGATCGGCGAGCACGGCCAACTGGTCGTCGAACCGCGCGCCACCCGCCGCGTGATAGGCGTCGAGCGCCTCGGTCAGCTCCTTGGCGATCGCGCCCTTGCCGGTCCAGCCGTCGACGAACACCACCGAGGCCGGATCGTGGTGCTCGGCAAGGTAATCCAGCGCGACCGCGTCGATGCCGCGGTCGCGCACGATGGACACCGCGTAGTGCGGCACGTCCAGGCTCGGCAAATCCGCGCCGCGACCCGAGCGCAACCAGCGCTTCATCAGGATCCCGACCGGCGTGCCCGCGCGCGCCAGCGACACGAGCACGATGTCCTCGCCGCGCTCGGCGACCACCAGTTCCGAGACCGTGGCCACGGCGAGCGCCAGCCGTTCGGCGCTCTCGGCGAGCACTTGGTCGAAGAGAGTGCGATAGGCGGCGTCCGGCTGGTACTCGATCGGCAGCGATTCCGCGTAGTGCGCGACGCCCGCTTGGATGCGGCGCTCCCGCTCGGCCACGTCGGCCTCGAGGTCGGCGTCGGACAGATCCTTGAGCAGCCAGCGGACCTCGTCGGCCGCGTACGACCCGAACTCGGGACCGTACAGGGGCGCGGGAAAGGGCTCGAACGGTCGAGGCTCCCGTGTCGCTTCCGCCATCGTTTCCCATCCCACCGCTCGGTTCGTCTCTGCCTCCCTGTCGGCGTCGGCGACCTGCGCGTTCGCACGCCGCTCGACGTCCAACTTACGCGGATCGGCCCCGGGCACGAGCGCGACGAGCACATCCGCCCCCGACGCGGTGAGCACGTCGACCAGGCCGCCCTCGGCGACGAGCTCCGGAGTGTCGGCGGGCGGATCCAGCACCACGATCAGGATCGGCTCGGCGGAGCCACCGTCCGCGGCCCGCTCCCCCTCGCCGTCGGCCGTATCGAACGAGCCGTCGGTGAGCTCGCGCAGTTCCGCGTCGAAATCCTCGGGCCAGCAGGCGTTGTAGAGGTAGCGCGGCGCTTCGGCATCGGGTTCCGGTGCGAGAAAACGGAATCCGCGCCGCAGCGGGTACCCCGGTTCGTCCAGCACGTAGGCGGGCGACCGGGTCGTGGTCTGGAACCGGGTCGGAATGCCCGACTCGGCCAGCGCCGCCGCCAACCGCAGCGGCAGATACATCAGCTCCTCGTGGCCGAGCACGATGACCGGTCGATCCGGCGCGTCGATCGCCAGACGCGCGTCCAGCACCGCGGCCGCCGCGGCGACGGCCGATTCGAAGGCCGCCGTCTCGTCGTGCAGGATGCCGTGCCGCCCGCCCTCCGGCACCGAATCGGGCCACGGCAATTCGATCCGCCCGAACGAACCACGTTGCGGCGACACAGGATTCAGCGTCGGATCGGGCATCGAGGTGACCGCTTCGATCAGGCCGTCGGGCAGCTTGGTCAAACCCGAGGCCAGGCAGACGGTATCGATGCGGGCGCCGAGCTCGGCCGCCGCGCTCTCGAAAAGGGCCCGATCCTCGGCGGTGCGCATGTCCACCAGCGAGGCGAGCACGTAGTGCGAGCGTGGGGAGAACTCGTTCAGTGCGCGCACCGCGTCGATCGCCGTTGCCCCGGTGGAGATTTCGTCGTCCACCAGCACCAGCGGCAGGTCGTTGCGGAAGATCTCGGCGGGCGCGGGTTGCAGCAGGTGCGAGGTGGCGTGCGAGTGCCCCTCCTCGAAACCGGCCAGGGTGTCGGCCTCCGGCACGTCGCGCCGCGTCGAATGCAGATAGCATCGCGCCCCGATCCGCGCGGCCACCGTGTGACCGAGACCCGTTGCGGTCTCGGCGAATCCCAGCACGACGGCATCCGCCCCCGTAACGCCCGCGCGCTCGTCGAGTACGGCGCGTACCAGATCACCGAGTCGGTTGCCCGCGTCGAGCACCACCCCCGGGTCGGTGGGCAGGTGCTTGCCGAGCACCGTCGAGACCAGCAGGTGCGCCCGGCGCGGATTACGCCGCAGACCTGGCTCGATCAGCATCTCGATCGACAGCTCCGCGGGCAGCACGCCATCGGAGCTCGTGCCGTGACAGGACAGGTGATGCAGTTCGATGCCGAGTGTTCGGGTAGCCCAGGGTCCACTCATACCTTCACCAACGCCGTGAGCAGATCCACGAACGACACTCCCTTGTTCGCCACGCCGAACACCCTGGCCCGCAACAGCGTCTGGCGGGCCCAACTGCGGTGCGGGCGCATTTCGTTCATCTTGTTGCGGTAGCCCGAGGCCGCCACGCCGCCCACGTCGACCTGGAGGATGTCCAGCGCGTCGGAGTACTCCTCGTGCGTCACCACCGACAGCGCGTGCACCGCCGCGACGTGCGACGGGTGGATCACCGTCTTGCCCTGGATGCCGTTGGCGCGGTCCAGCGTGATCTCGCGCAGCAGGCCGTCCAGATCCCGGCTGACCAGGTACTGCCGGAAAGGCACCGCGTCGGACTCCTCGAACGGCGCGGTGCGCAGCAACGGACGGAACATCCGCTCGTGATCGGCGAAGTACTCCCACACCGGCCCGGTGATGACGAATCCGGTCCCGTCGGCGCGGCCCAGGTAGTTCACGATGTCGGCGATGACGTCGGCGACCACGCGCACGTCGTAGATGGTCAGGTCGCGGTCGCGGCGGATGCCGAAGGTCGAGCACATGTCGGTGGCGCCGACCCGCACCGCGAGCACCCGCTCCCGGTGTTCGGCCAGCATGGCCGCGATGTGCGTCAGCTCTTGATCTCGGGTCTGGCGGTGCACCAGCGCCGCCGATTCCAGCACCGGCATGCCGTAGAGCGGCCGCTCCAAACGCTCGACCGCGGACTCGAGCGCCTCCAGGTAGGCCAGGCCGGTGGAGCTGTCGAACTTCGGGAAGACGAATCCGGTGAGCGCGGGCGCACCCTCCCCGAGCCGGTCGACGATCTCGCCGATGGCGCCTGCCTCGCGCACGCGAATGAACAGCAGCGGGTTGGGATCCGGGCCGGCCGCCAATTCCGCCAGCGCGGCGACCGCCTGGCTCTTGGCGAGTTCCACCTCGTGATCGGCGACGGCGTCTTCCAGATCGATCACCATCGAGCAGACGCCGCGCTCGGCGCGGCGTCTGATCGTGTCGGCGAGGTCGGCTCTGGTAGCGGGCGCGTACAGCGTGGCGCCCAGCCCGTACGCGAGCAGATCCCGGTCGGCGTTGTCACCGAACGGCTCGGGCTGCCGGTGGAAGAGATGTCTGGCATCGGGGCCTTGCAGCTGCCGAAAGTGGCGCAGCGGCAGTCGCTTCCGCAGGGATACTTCCTGCTGGATGGCGACGGGAGCGGTCATCGGTGCTCCGTCCTCATTCTCGTCGTGGTCCTGCTTGCTTTCTCATTCGATCCACTACCCCGGCTATGAATTCGGTGACGGCATCGAGTTCCGCCACATAGGCCCAGTAATCGGGGTGTCGCCCCGACAGTGTTTCGGTGATTCTTTCGATTCGTTCGGCCTGCGCGTCCAGCACAGATCCCCATTCGCCCGCGAGCCCCCGGCTCACCGCGAGCATCTGTGCGTCTCGCAGTCTGAATCGTACGGCTTTGGCCTTGTCTTGCGGGTCCTCGCGAACCGAACGCAACAGCTCGAGCCGCTTGGTGACGGCGTCGATCAGCTGCTCGGCCCTGGTGAGGTCACCCCGCGCGGTAGAGGTCAATTCAAGGGCTGACTCCGGGTTCTTCGCGACCGATGCGGCGCGCGCCCTGGCGAGAGCGTCGGCGGCGGCATCGATGGCTTGCTGGCATCCCCGCCCATTGTTGGCCAGATCCGCCGAACTCGCAGCATTGAACTCGCGCAGCAGCGCCGAGTAGGCGGGCCCCACCCCCTCGGCCCGGTTGCGTACCGCGGACAACCTGGTATCCACCGAGGTGAGCGCCGTATTCGCGGCGCCGAGCCGAGATGGGGCCTGCGCCAACGCTTCTGCCAATTCCTTGGTCGCCGCCTCCAGGCGATTCGCCGCCGCGCGGACGGCGCCGACGCCGGATCCGGAGCCGCTGCCTGCGGATTCCAGTGTGACCAGTGCCTCATCCACGGCGACGGCGCGCAGGCGCACCGAGGGGTATTCGGCGTACTCGGAGTCGGCGGCCTGGCCGCGCACCGCGGCGGCCGCGACCTTGACCTGCTGCGCCAGCTGTGGCACCGACCGCACGATCGCGACGGCGTGCTCGAGCCCCGCCTGATTGCCGCGATAGAACTCGTCCACCGCGCGGGCCGCGTCGACCAGCTGCCTGGTGACGGCATCGGCCCGCTGCCGACCTTCGGCGAGGTCGGTGTCGTCGCGCTGCGCCGCCTCGAGCTCCTCGGTGAGCGCCAGATACGCGCCCGCCGCGTCGTAGCAGCGCCCGCGCACCGGCTCCCAGGCCGCCGCCGACCCCCGCTCGGAGAAGACTTCCTCCGAGGCTTGCACTGCGGCCTCCGCCGCGCTCTGGCGCCGATCCATGTCGAGAAACGCGTCCGCGAGCCGGGTCCGCGCCTGCTCGATCCATTCGCTGTTCCCGGACGACCGGAACCAACTCCGCCTACGCCCTGCCACGCCCCGATGGTAGGAGATCTTCCTGTTCGCCGGGGGTTCCCCCAGTTCCTACGCAAGTTCGCCGAAACCTACTACTGTCGTAGGTCGTACCCGGCGATTCGGACATGCTGGGAACCACAGACGGACTAATGAAAGGGATCCCGCATGGGTGTCAGTTTGTCCAAGGGCGGCAACGTCTCGCTGACCAAGGAGGCGCCTAACCTGACTGCTGTTTCCGTCGGCCTGGGGTGGGATATTCGGACCACTACCGGTACCGACTTCGACTTGGACGCCAGCGCGATCGCGACCGGTGGCGACAAGAAGGTGCTGAGCGACCAGCACTTCGTGTTCTTCAACAACCTCCGCTCGCCTGAGGGTGCGATCGAGCACGCCGGCGACAACCGCACCGGTGAGGGCGAGGGCGACGACGAGGTCATCAACGTCGACCTGGCCAGCACCCCGCCGACCATCGAGAGCATCTTCTTCCCCGTCTCGATCTACGACGCCGACACCCGTCAGCAGTCGTTCGGTCAGGTGCGCAACGCCTACATCCGTGTCGTGGACCGCAGCAACGGCACCGAACTCGCCCGCTACGACCTGAGCGAGGACGCCTCGACCGAGACCGCCATGGTCTTCGGCGAGCTCTACCGCAACGGCGCCGAGTGGAAGTTCCGCGCCATCGGCCAGGGCTACGCCTCCGGCCTCGCCGGCATCGCCCGTGACTACGGCGTGAACGTCTAACGAAGACACGCGCAATACGAGGGGGCTCGGTCGACGAGCCCCCTCGTCGTGCGACCGGGCAGTTGTTGCGCCGGGCGCATTCGTTGGACATCCGGCGGTTCAACGGCCACGCTGGTATCAATCTCGCCGTTTCTGTTCCCCATCACGAAAGGTCCCCGCGTGGTCCTGCGCATTTTCGGCCTCTCCGGCATCGTCACGGTGGTGTCGCTCGCCGTGGCGCTGCTGTACGGCGGCCCTACCGCTCTGGCGCTGTGCGCCATCCTCGGCATTCTCGAAGTCTCGCTCTCCTTCGACAACGCTGTCATCAACGCCACCGTGCTGGAGCGAATGAGCGCGTTCTGGCAGCGCATCTTCCTCACCATCGGCGTCCTGATCGCCGTGTTCGGCATGCGCCTGGTGTTCCCGCTCGCCATCGTGTGGATCACCGCGGGCCTGAACCCGGTCGAAGCGTTCGACCTGGCGCTCAACCCGCCGCCGGACGACGCGCCGTACTTCGCCGACGGCAGCCCGAGCTACGAGACCCTGCTGACCGACGCGCACCCGCAGATCGCGGCGTTCGGCGGCATGTTCCTAGCGCTGCTGTTCCTGAACTTCATCTTCGAAGAGCGCGAGATCACCTGGCTCGGCTGGCTGGAGCGGCCGCTGGCCAAGGCGGGCAAGCTCGACATGCTCTCGGTCGTCGTCGCGGGCCTCGGCCTGATCTTGACCGCCGAGTTCGTCGCCGCGGACGACAAGCGCGCCACCGTGCTGGTCGCGGGTCTGCTCGGCATGATCACCTACATCGCGGTGGACGGGCTCGGCTCCATGTTCCACACCGAGGATCTGGAACACAGCGGCCCGTCCGAACTGGCCAAGGCCACCGGTAAAGCGGGCTTCTTTCTGTTCCTCTACCTCGAGGTGCTCGACGCCTCGTTCTCCTTCGACGGCGTGATCGGCGCGTTCGCCATCACCTCCGACCCGATCATCATCGCGCTCGGCCTCGGCTTGATCGGCGCCATGTTCGTCCGGTCCATCACGGTGTACCTGGTGCGCAAGGGCACGCTCTCGGAGTACGTGTACCTGGAGCACGGCGCGCACTGGGCGATCGGCGCGCTCGCGGCGATCCTGCTGGTCTCGATCGGCGTGCACATCAACGAGCTCATCACCGGCGGGATCGGTGTCGCGTTCATCGGCGCCGCGTTCGTCAGCAGCGTGATTCGCAACAAGCGCGAGGGTGGCGACGAGGAAGAACTCGAGAGCGAGCGAGCTGTCACCCCGGTAGGCTGATTTCCGGCAGGCAGCCGACGAACTCGAAGCGGCAGCGGCCCCTCCCCGCGGAGGAAAGCCGTTGCCGCTTCTCTTTTTCGAGGGGGATCGCGCATGGCGTCCGAGCAGCAGTCCGGCGGTGTGAGTCTGCCGAAGGTGACGTTGTCCAAGGCGACACCGAGTATCAACCTCACCAAACCCGGTGAGCAGCAAGGGGTGTTGCGGGTCAATCTGAACTGGTCGCGTGGCGGCAAGGGATTCCTCCGCAGATCCAAGCCGGTCGATCTCGATCTCGGCTGCCTCTACGAACTGGCCAACGGCGTCAAGGGCGTCGTACAAGCGGTGGGCGACAATTTCGGATCCCTGCGGGACGAGCCGTACATCCAGCTCGACGGCGACGATCGCAGCGGCGCCATCACGGCTGGCGAGAACATGCACATCGATCTCGCGCGGCCCGAATTGTTCAAGCGCATCCTGATTTTCGCCTTCATCTACGAAGGCGTGCCGAACTGGGCCGCCGCCGACGGAGTGGTCACCCTGTTCCCCAGCAACGGACCGCAGGTCGAGATGCGCCTCGATTCCCCGGTGAGCGGCGCCCGTTCGTGCGCCATCGCGCTGCTGCAGAACAACGGCCGCGGCATCACGGTGCACCGAGAGGTGCAGTACATCAACGGAACCCAGCGCAAAATCGACGAGGCGTACCGCTGGGGCATGCAATGGCACAGCGCGACAAAGTGATCCGGCGCGTGGTCATCGGACGGTTACGGGCCGAGGCCGCGTCGGCGCGGCGGCCGGCCCGCGGGAGGCGAACACCAGTCCGATGAGGCCGATCGCGAGACCGGCAAGTGTCCACGGGCGCAACGGTTCACCGATCAACACCCAGGCCAGCAATGCCGTCACCGCGGGAGTGGCGAAGAACAGCCTGCCGACCCTGGTGGCGTCCCAGCGCCGCAGCATCGCGTTCAACAGCAGGAACGCCGCCATCGAATTCACCAGAACCATCCAGGTGAGCGACCCGGTGAACCGAGCAGTGTCCGAGACCGACAGCTGACCGCCCGCCACCGCGAGCAGCCCGGCCACCGGCGCGCTGGCCACCACGTGCACCGCGGTCGCCGCGCGCGAATCCACCTGCGGCACGAAGCGTTTCTGGTAGATCGTGCCGATGCTGAGGCCGAGCAAGCCGACGACGCACAGGATCAGGCCGACGAGCGAGAAGTGCGACTGGTCGATCACCGCCATGGCCACGCCCATGCCGCCGATGCCGAAGCCGAACCACTGCCTGGCCGAGACCGTCTCGCCGATGAACCCTGAGCAGAGCGCGATCACCACCGGATTCAGTCCCTGGACCAGCGCGATCACCGCGGCCGAGACGTGTTCGCTCATCGCCGTATAGAACGCGCCGAACTGGACGATCTGCATCAACAGGCCCGCGATCACCACATGCCGCAACTGCGTGCCGCAGGGCCACACGGCGCCGACGACACGCGCGTACAGCGAAAGCAGCAGGCCCGCGACGACGAAGCGCACGAAGAGCACGAGCAGCGGCGGTGCGGCCCCCACGCCGACGATCCCGGCGATGAAGGCGCTGCTCCACATCAGCACGAACAGCGGCTGGGCGGCGGGCAGCATGCGGTCCGTCACGATCCCTCCCAAAGTAACCGTCCAAGGTGGTTACTACCGTGACATCCGACGGAACAACCTGTCAAGGCGGTTACTATCGACGGCATGTTCGCCTTCGTGAGCGGGAACCTCGCACTGGACTTCGCGGGCACGGTCAAGGCGCGCACGACCGACCGCGAGGACCTGCTCGACTCCCCCGCCGACCTCGGGGCCTGGCTGGTCGCCGCCGACCTGCTCGACAACGCGCCCGACTGCGGCGCCGACGACCTCGACCGCGCGGTCCGGCTGCGCGAGGCCGTCTACCGGCTGGCGATCGCGGCCGTCAACGGCGAGCCGCCCGCCGACGCCGACCGCAGGCTCGTCAACGCGCGGGCGCGCGGTGAATTACCCCGCGTCGCACTGCGATCCGACGGGACCATCGCACGCGACGGCGGCACCGACACCGCGCTCACCGCCGTCGCGCGCTCGGCCGTCGAACTGCTCGGCGGGGCGGAACACGCGCTGGTCAAGGAATGCGGCCGAGCCGAGTGCACGCGGCTGTACGTCGACACCTCGCGCGGTGGGTCACGGCGCTGGTGCGATATGACGCGATGCGGAAATCGCGCGAAGAGCGCGGCATTTCGCGCGCGGCACGCATCGGACTGACCGGGACCTGCGACCCGGACGCGGACTCACAGCATCCGGTACGGCTTGCTCATCGCCTTGGCCCGGCGCACGGAGACGCGCGACCACACAGCCTGCTGCAACGCCAGGGTCGCCCACCCCGCGAGCGCCATGCCCGACAGATTCAGCGCGAGTTGCAAGGTGCTCCCCCCGATCGCGTCGGCGACACCGAAAGCCACACCGAGCGCGATGTTTCCGGCGGCGGGCACCGTGGTCACCGAGATGAAGACACCGGCGAGCCCGGCCGCCTTCGCCGAGGTCAGCGCGAGCACGCCCGCGGCGGCCGCGATCACCGCGACGATGAACGACCACTTGTCCGGCGTGTAGATGAACGCCGTGCCCGGCCGCGGTCCCGTCACGTCTTCGATGGTGATCCAGCCGAGCCCTCGACCGATCAGCACCAGCACGAACGTCACGACGATGGCCGCCGCGAAACCGAGCAGCAGAGTGCGCACCGCGTGGCCGAACAGTACAAAACGGCGGCGCACCAGCGCGACGCCGAGCGCGGCGATGGCGCCGAACTCCGGGCCGAGCACCATGGCGCCGATGACCAAGATCTGCGAATCGAGCACGATCGCGATGGCGGCGATCATCGTCGCCATCGTCATGAAACTCAGATAGGTCCAGTTCAGCTCGGTTTCCTCGTAGGAGCGCTGTGCGACCTCGGCCCACACCACCGCGTCCGCGCTGCTGCCCGGCGTGCGCAGCTCGGCGTCGAAACCGCTGCGCGACATCCAGGTTCGCACCTGATCGAGCTCGATGCTGCCTTCCCGGTGCACGCCGAGGGCGCGCAACTTGTCGATGACGTCGTTGCCCGCTTCTCGCGCGACGTCCGCCAGCACCAGGTCACCGGGCGGCTTCAGCGAAGACCCACGCACGACCGCGAGCCCGCTCACCGCGGTATCCCGGTCGAGGATGTGAATCACGTCGTCGGTCATCGCCGCCGGTGACAGGATCCGCATGTGCAGCATGGGCCAAGTGTGCCCTGCCCCAAGGCTTACAGCGCGGCAACCAGCCCGATCAGGCGGCCACCAGATCTCCTCGGTCGTCGGTCGCGCGCTCCGCCCGGACGCCGGACGCGCGCGGATCGGCCCGGAGGAACAGGAAGAACAACGCGACGAGCAGAACCGCGCGACCCCACACGCCGAACTGGACGATGGCCTCCTGCACCTCGAACGGCGCACCCGAACCCATGGCGTAGAAGTAGCGGAACACGCCGATCCCGATGGCCGCGTCGGCGAGCAGATATGCGCCGATCACCTGCCACGGCACCGCGAGCAGCACCAGGAACGGGAGCAGCCACAGCGTGTACTGCGGCGAATGCACCTTGTGGAAAACCAGGAATCCACACAGCATCGCGCCGCTCACGCCGATCCACGGGAAGACACCGGTCGCGCGATAGCGCTTCCACCCCAACCAGACCGCGAGCGCGAAGGCCAGCAGGATCAGGGTCGGCGAGGCGATGGCGACACCGTCGTGCCAGGCCGTACTGGTCTCGGTCGCCCGCCCGTACAGCACGTGGTGGCCCCAGTACCAGATGGAGTTGGTGGTGATGTCGGCTTGGCGCAGCTGCTGGAAGGTGATCGACGCACGCCAGCCCTCGTAGCCGGCGAGCGCGAACGGCAGATTCACCGCGACCACGGTGCCGACGGCCGCGCCCGCGGTCAGCAGCGCGCCGCGCACGTCGAGACCGCGCGCGTCGTCCGGATCGCGCTCGGCCCCGCCGGTGAGCACGTAGATCATCAGCGGCAGCACGAAGATCCCCGGATACAGCTTCAGACAGAAACCGAGCCCGAGCAGCACGGCGGCCAGCACGCCGCGGATCCGCAACGAATATCGGGTCGGCACGGTCACCACGTAGACCGCGGCCACCGCCGAGCAGACCACCGGCAGCTCCCAGTTGTGGAAGGCGTAGAGCACCAGCGGCGGGCCGATCGCCCACAGCAGCGCAGCCCGTCCCGCGAGCCGGGCCAAGAACCACGCCGTGAGCAGCGCGAAGGGCGCGAGCAGCAGCGCCGAGAGGCGCAGGAAGTCGGCGTCGGTGTGCGCGCCGATCGCGCCGACCCAGATGAGGGTGCCGCTGAGCACCGGGTACTCCACCGCGCCGCCGGTGAGCATGCCGTCGTCGGTGATGCCGCCGTCCACGTAGGGGAAGACGTGCCGATCGATGTCGCGGCCGATCCAGAGGAACTGGATGTCGGAATAGCAGACGTCCGAATCCTTGATCACGTCGAAGACCACGCTGCGACCGTCGTCGTAGAACGGCGCGCCCGCGCATCGCGCCTTGTTCGCGTACGCGAGCGCCAACGTCAGCCCGCACAGCAGTAGCACCACCACGGCAACCGCTGTGTGGCGGGACTCGCGCCGCGCCGGCACCGCGCTGGCGGCGGGTACGGTCGACATGCAGACCACCTTATGTGCCGCAGCGGCACGGCGTCATGATGTGCGGCGACCGGACGGTGCGGGTGGCACGGGGCGCCGGGGGCGGATTTCGCTGGTCAGCAGGCGCTCATGTAGCCTTACCGGGTTGCTGACGCAACGAACCCTCCTGCCACGGACCGTCCGTGGCCGTTTCCTAGTCCACAGGAGGTGATTGGTCCGTGCGTCATTACGAAGTGATGGTCATCCTCGACCCGAGCCTGGACGAGCGCATTGTCGGTCCGTCGCTGGACACCATGCTCAGCGTCGTGAAGACCGAAGGCGGCAAGATCGACAAGGTCGACATCTGGGGCCGTCGTCGTCTCGCCTACGAGATCCGCAAGCAGGCCGAGGGCATCTACGCGGTCGTCGATCTGACCGCCACCCCCGCCACCGTGAGCGAGCTCGACCGCCAGCTGGGGCTCAACGAGTCGGTGCTGCGCACCAAGGTTCTGCGCCACGACAAGTAGTTCCACCGCACTCGTACGCGTCGGTGCTTGTCTCTAGGCTCTAGCGCAAAAGGCGAGTGCATTGTGGACTGCACACCGAGCAGGAGGAACCCATGGCAGCAGGCGACACGGTCATCACCGTCATCGGAAACTTGACGGCCGACCCCGAACTGCGATTCACGCCCGCGGGGCAGGCAGTAGCGAACTTCACCGTCGCGTCCACCCCCCGCGTGTTCGACCGTAATACCAATGAATGGAAAGACGGCGAAGCGCTTTTCTTGCGCTGCAACATCTGGCGCGAGGCCGCGGAAAATGTCGCCGAAAGCCTGACCCGAGGCGCTCGCGTCATCGTGAGCGGACGGCTCAAGCAGCGCTCCTACGAAACCCGCGAGGGTGAGAAGCGCACGGTCGTCGAGCTCGAGGTCGACGAGGTCGGCCCCTCACTCCGCTACGCGACGGCGAAGGTCAACAAGGCCAGCCGCGGCGGCGGTGGGGGCGGCGGCTTCGGTGGCGGTGGTGGCGGTAACTACGCCTCCTCCGGTGCAGCCAGTGGTGGTGGCGGCGGTCGTTCCGGCGGCGCCGAGGACGACCCCTGGGGCAGCGCGCCCGCGGCAGGTTCCTTCGGGGGCAGCCGCATGGATGACGAACCGCCGTTCTGATACGGCTTCATAGGCCCGGATCACTTGGGCCACAATAAATTTTGGAGTAAAAGACCATGCCTAAAGCGCCCGCGCGCGAAAAGGTGCTGAAGAAGAAGGCTTGCGCCTTCTGCAAGGAAGCCAAGACCGGCACCGTCTCGATCGACTACAAGGACACGACGCTGCTGCGCAAGTACGTCAGCGACCGCGGCAAGATCCGCGCCCGCCGGGTGACCGGCAACTGCGTGCAGCACCAGCGCGACATCGCCGTTGCCGTGAAGAACTCGCGTGAGGTGGCCCTGCTGCCCTACGTGTCGACGGCTCGCTGAGTAAGGGAGGCACGCAAATGAAGTTGATTCTGACCGCTGATGTGGACAACCTCGGTGCCCCTGGTGACACCGTCGAGGTCAAGGACGGCTACGGCCGCAACTACCTGCTGCCGCGCGGCCTGGCCATCGTCGCCAGCCGTGGCGCGGAGAAGCAGGTCGAGGGCATCCGCCGGGCGCAGGACGCTCGCCGCGTCCGCGACCTGGACCACGCCAACGAGCTGAAGCAGGCCATCGAGGGCCTGGAGTCGGTCTCGCTGAGCGTGAAGACCGCAGGCACCGGCAAGCTGTTCGGCTCGGTCACCCAGGCGGACGTCGCCGCGGCCGTCAAGACGGCCGGCGGCCCCGTGGTCGACAAGCGCAGCATCGAGCTGCCGAAGGCGCACATCAAGTCGACCGGCAAGCACGGCATCGTGGTGCACCTGCACCCGGACGTGGTCGCCAAGTTCGACCTGCAGGTCGTCGCCGCGAGCTGAGTTCGCGCCGCCCCCGAGGCGGTTCGAATCACGCGCACGTTCGAAGACCACCCCTGTGATCGCACGGGGGTGGTCTTTGCCCTGCCCTTTCGCACATCGCCAGAGTATTAGCTAGATATTTGCCATAGCCGAGATGCGGTGAGCTCGGACACGATGGTACGCGTCGGCTATTGCGCTTCACCTCCGGTTATTCGACCTGTGGATTACTGGGCAAACCGACCGACCGCCATGTGACTCACCTCATAGCGGGTGCACGCACTGTTTACCCAACACGCCCGGCCGTTCATCTCGAGCGACACGCCGAGACTAGATCTATCCACACGTGCACAGATGCGGAAACGCGCATCCATCAGCGCATTTGGGCGGCGTGATCTGGGTTTTCCCCAAGTTGTACACAGGGGGTGCACACGGTTTGGTAAACAGTCCCCAACTTATCCACAGTTGTGTGCACAGCTCGGTTTGGCGACGCCCCATCTGGTCGCCTAGGTTCGTCGCATTGTCCGGAACGGGCCGCTCGGGAGGACGCGATCCAGCGCTGTCGCGATGGTTGCTGAAACCGGTCACAGCGGCTGCGGGGAACGTGTCCGTGGCTGTGTGTGTCACAGCCTCGGAGTAGAACGAGTCATCGATACGGTGTAAATCCGGTCGTGGGGTAGAGAGGACGGTCGAGTCTGGTGACAACCACCGATGACCGCGGGCACACGGACTTCCCGCCCGAACCTCCCGGCGAAGACTTCGGACGCCAACCGCCGCACGACATGGCGGCCGAGCAGTCCGTCCTCGGCGGCATGCTGCTGAGCAAGGACGCCATCGCCGACGTCGTCGAGGTCATCCGACCCGGCGACTTCTACCGTCCCGCGCACCAGGCGATCTACGACACCGTCCTCGACCTGTACGGCCGCGGCGAACCCGCCGACCCCGTCACCGTCGCCGCCGGCCTCGACCGCCGCGGTGAACTCAAGCGCATCGGCGGCGCCCCCTACCTGGTCACCCTCACCCAGACCGTCCCCACCGCGGCCAACGCGGGCTACTACGCCGAAATCGTCGCCGAGAAGGCCATTCTGCGCCGCCTGGTCGAGGCGGGCACCCGCATCGTCCAGTACGGCTACGCGGGCGCCGACGGCCAGGACATCGCCGAGGTCGTCGACCGCGCCCAAGCCGAGGTCTACGAGGTCACCGAACGCCGCACCACCGAAGACTTCCTCCCCCTCGAGGAACTCCTGCAGCCCACGATGGACGAAATCGACTCCATCGCCTCCCGCGGCGGCATCTCCCTCGGCGTCCCCACCGGCTTCACCGAACTCGACGAACTCACCAACGGCCTGCACCCGGGCCAGATGATCATCGTCGCGGCCAGGCCCGGCGTGGGCAAATCGACGCTGGGCATGGATTTCATGCGGAGTTGCTCGATCAAGCACGGGCTGGCCAGCGTCATCTTCTCGCTCGAGATGAGCCGGACCGAGATCGTCATGCGTCTGCTGTCCGCGGAGGCGAAGATCAAGCTCGGTGACATGCGGTCGGGGCGGATGAGCGACGACGACTGGACCAAGCTGGCTCGGCGCATGAGCGAGATCAGTGAGGCGCCGCTGTTCGTCGACGACTCGCCCAACCTGACCATGATGGAGATTCGCGCCAAGGCGCGGCGCCTCAAGCAGCGCCACGACCTGAAACTCGTTGTGGTGGACTACCTTCAGCTGATGACCTCCGGCAAGAAGGTCGAATCCCGCCAGCAGGAAGTCTCGGACTTCTCGCGAAACCTGAAGCTGCTGGCCAAGGAACTCGAAGTCCCGGTTGTCGCGATCAGTCAGCTGAACCGCGGCCCGGAACAGCGAACCGACAAACGCCCCATGGTGTCCGATTTGCGTGAATCTGGCTCGCTCGAGCAGGACGCCGATATGGTTATCCTGCTGCACCGCCCCGACGCCTTCGAACGCGACGACCCCCGTGGCGGTGAGGCCGACCTGATCCTCGGCAAGCACCGAAACGGCCCCACCGCCACCATCACCGTCGCCCACCAGCTACACCTGAGCCGGTTCGTGGACATGGCCCGCGGCTGATCACAGTTGTAGGTCTCAAAAAATGTGACGAACTGTGTGGTCGAGTCCGACACCTTGCCCCGTCCGGCGCGGCGTCACGCGGTGAGGGCGCGGGTCGGCTCGGCTGTGGTGATGTGTCGGCGACGGGACGGGAGCATCGATGTCGGGTGCGAGATGCTCCAGACCGCGCTCTTGCAGATGAACTCCTTGAGTCGCGCGGCCGCCTTGCCGGTGAGAGCGGAGGGCTTGGGCTGGTCTTCGGGGGTGACCCACTGCACGATGGCGTCGCGGCGGCCGAGGCTGATGCACTGGGCGGTGTAGCCGATCGAATTGCGGGGGATCTTCCGGCCGGTCAGGCGTGCGGCGATGGCATCGGCGGCCTGGTAGGCCGTAGGGACTCCCGAGGCGCACGACATACGCAGCGGATCGCCGTTCGCCCCGGGAGCGAGCGCGGCGTCGCCGACGGCGTAGACGTCGGGGTGCGAGACCGACCGCATCGTGTCGTCGACGACGATCTGCCCGGTCGCCGACACCTGCAGGGTGGTGGCCGCGGCGATCGGGTGGACGGCGAAACCGGCTGTCCATATGGTCATTTGGGCCGGAATCGTGCGACCGCCGGTGGTGACCGCGCCGGTTCGCTGGACGCGGGCGATCTCGGTGTTCTCGTGCACACCGATGCCGAGCCGGTCGAAGACTTTGCGCAGGTGCTGTTGGGCCTTGCCGCTGAGCCAGGCGCCGAGGCCGCCGCGAGCAGGGAGGACGACGTCGAGATCCGGTCGGGCTTCGGCGATTTCGGTGGCAGCTTCGATACTGGTGAGTCCACCACCGACGATCAGTACCGTCGCACCCGCTCCCAGGCTCGCCAGACGCTCGCGCATCCGTAGCGCGGACTGCTTGCCTGCGATGTCGTAGGCGTGTTCGGCCACACCGGGCACACCGCAGTCGGCGGCTGCGCTGCCGAGGGCGTAAACGAGAGTGTCGTATGCGATCTCGCGTGAGCCATGGGCGGCGACGATGTCGACCGTCTTGCGGTCGGCATCGACCGCGGTCACCCGTGCCAGCTGCACTCGCACACCCGTGTCCGCGAAGACGTCGGTCAGCACGCGGCTCTTCAGCTCCTGACCTGCCGCCAGCTGGTGCATGCGGACCCGCTCGACGAATTCGGTATCGGCGTTGACGAGGGTGATTTCGACATCGGCGGGGTGCAGCCGCTTGGCGAGGCGACCGGCGGCGTTGGCTCCGGCGTATCCGGCGCCGAGAACGACGATGCGGTGGGTCATGGTCTCACTCCTGTCTGGGTGGTGTTCGCATCCTGAACCGGACAGCGGCGCGAAACCTGACAGAAGCGGACTGTGATCTAGGTCATCACCCCTCGACGAGGAGTCCGTGTGCTCGCATGACCGACGCGAGATGTTGCGTGTCCCAGGTCACAGCAATGGATTGTCACGTTCTCCGGGCCCGCCCTGTCCCCTAGCCGACCCCAACGAACGAGCCCCAGGGAGCAAGCGATGAACACCACCACTGTCCACCAGATAGTTGTCCTCGGCGGCGGCTACACCGGCCTGATCGCCACGGCTCGGCTGGCCCGCTACACCCGCAAGCTGAACACCCGCATCACCCTCGTGAACCCCTCGCCCCGCTTCACCGAGCGGCTGCGCATGCACCAGGTCGCCACGGGTCAGGAACTGACCGACTTCCAGATCTCGGACCTGCTGAAGGGCACCGGCGTGGAATTCCACCAGGCCGCCGCCACCGCCATCGATACCGCCGACCGCATCGTCACCCTCGACGACGGTGGGGTCCTCTACTACGACACGCTGGTCTACGCCCTCGGCAGCGCCACCGACACGAGCACCGTTCCCGGCGCGGCGGATTATGCCTGGACCCTCAACGATCCCCGTCTGGCACACCGCTTCTCGCAGCGACTGACCGAGATCGCCGCCGTGGGTGGCACGGTCACTGTCTGCGGTGGCGGACTCACCGGAATCGAGGCGGCCGCCGAGATCGCCGAGGCGCACCCCGGGCTGACCGTCAACCTGGTCAGCGCGGCCGAACCCGGCTCCATGATGGGCGAGAAGGCCCGCGCCTACCTGAACCGTGTCCTGGACCGGCTGGGTGTGGTGCGCATGGTCGGGGTGAAGGTCACCAAGGTGCTGCCCGACGCCGTGCGTCTGGACACCGGTGAACTCGTCCCCTCGGACCTGATCCTGTGGACCACCGGGGTGCGAGTGCCGCCGCTCGCCAAACAGGCCGGAATCGCCACCGACGCGAAGGGACTCATCATCACCGACCCCACCCTGCGCTCGGTGTCGCACCCGGAGATCCATGCCATCGGAGATTCCGCCCTGGTGCGGCAGGCCTGGGGGCAGATCCACGGCACCTGCCAGAGCGGCGTGGTCACCGCCGACTACACCGCCACCGTCATCGCCCGGCTGCTGCGCGGAAAGACGGTGAAGCCGTTGCGCTTCGGCTACTTCCACCAGCCGGTGAGCCTGGGCCGCAAGGACGGGGTCATCCAGTTCACCAACGCCGATGACACCCCGAACCGCTGGTACCTCAAGGGCAAGGCCGCGGTCATCTACAAGGAGCAGGTCAGCGGCACCCCGCCGGTGGCCGCCAAGGTGAGCCGCTACGTGAAACTCCCTGTGCAGCTGTCGAAGGGCGGCCGCGCCACCCGTAAGACCGCATGACGATCCGGGGTCCGGGGCCGAGGAACCACCAGGTTTCTCGGCCCGCCCATGTCTTCCCGAACCGCTGATCACGGCGCCGAACGCCGCTGAGGAGACCGAAGTGGCCGATACCGTGTCGACGGCCATGCTGGTCGTCCTCGAAACCCTCGACCCCACTGAGCGCGCCGTATTCGTGCTGGGTGAGATCTTCGGCTACTCCTACGCCGACATTGAGCCCCATCGGATGGGTCTCGGTACGTGGCTCGTGTTCGAGGTCGTCCTCCGGAATCAGGCGGACGCCCGGCTCGACCGGTGGTGAGATCCAGAGGGTTCCGTCATCGCTGCGACACACCTCGTGGTGGCCGTGACCGTGGGCTTCCTCGACGTAGACGCGCAACCCGTCGAGCACCAGTTGCGTGCTGCCCTCGGCAGCGAGCTCGTCGCCATGGACATCCCAGCCGCCGAACCGCGCCCCCGCATCACACAGCACCAGGAAGAGCCCGTCGTGCACGGGATTTCGGATGGATCCGAGGTAGTTCACGATGGGCAGCTTATGAGCAGAAGCCGCGGAAAGACCGTGCCCTAGCTGTCGCGGACGGCGGTGAGCGCCCGGTCGCAGAGCCGTTCGAGTTCCTCGATCCCGCCCTGGCCTTCGTGCTCGAGCCAGACAGCGGTGGCTGTGTCGAGGCACGCCAGCGCGGTGGCCACGATCGCTTGGCCGCGTAGACCGGGCGGGTCATCGCTGTCGCCGAGTCGCCGTTCGACCTCGGGTGCGAGTTGTTCCTGCCAGCGCAAGTGCTTTTCGAGGTGGGCGGCCCGCAAACCAGGGCTGGCGGCGACCAGCCGGGCGATCGCGAGACCGCGCTGGGGTGTCGCCCGGATGTTCAGCGCGGCGAACGCATGCCGCAGTGCCTCCCAGATCGGTTCGTCGTCAGGGCGCGCACGCAGCCCTTCGAGGATGACGGGGCCTTGCTCGGCCAGATCGCCGAAGACGATGTCCTCCTTCGTGCCGAAATAGCGGAAGAAGGACCGGCGGGAGATCCCGGCCGCGGCGACGACTTGGTCGACGGTGGTGTTCTCGAATCCCTGGTCCAGGAACAGTGCCAGAGCGACGTCCACGATCTCCTCGCGAACACGACGGCGGGTCCGCTCCCACATCCGGCCCGTGGCCGTCGCCTCCGGCTGGTCCTGATGCCTCGTCACACCACAACCGTATCCGATGTGATGCCTGCCTGAACCTGTGCGTCCATCTGGCACTTGATGCTAGTTTGGCACTCGATGCCAGATGTTCTAAGGAGTTCGTATGCCACTCGACCACCACGGCGCGCTGACGCTCGTAACCGGCGCCAGCTCGGGAATCGGCGCGGAGTTCGCCCGTCAACTCGCCCGCCGCGGCTCCGATCTCGTCCTCGTCGCACGCCGCGAGGACCGGCTCGAGGCCCTGGCCGCCGAACTGGAGGCCGCGCACGGCGTCGCCGTCACGGTGCTCGCCTGCGACCTCGCCGAACCGGGCGCCGCCGCACGCCTGGCCACCCAGTTGCACGACCGTGGTCTGCGGCTGACCGGGCTGGTGAACAACGCAGGCTTCGGCACCCACGCGCCGTTCATCCACGAAGACCCCGAACAGATCCGTACCGAGATCGCCCTCGATGTGCAGGCAGTCGTCGAATTGACCAGGACCTTCATCGATGATCTGCGCACATCCGATCGCGGTGTCCTGGTCAATGTCGCGAGCATGGCCGCCTATACCCCCATCCCACGGATGGCCGTCTACGGCGCCGCGAAGGCATTCGTACTCAGCTTCACCGAGGCCCTCTGGTACGAACACCGCGGCACCGGGCTGCGGGTGCTCGCTCTGTCACCGAGCGCCACCCGGACCGAGTTCTTCGACACCGCAGGCCCGCAGGCGGCGGCCGGCCAGCGGCTGCAGACGCCACAGCAGGTCGTCGAGACCGCACTGCGCGCGCTGGATCGGCGCGACCCGCCGCCCAGCATCGCTGTCGGCAGGATGAACCGACTGGCCGCGGCGCTGAGCCGACTGGCCAGCCGCAAGCGGTCGGTCATGATGATGGGTGCGCTGACCGCCCGCGCCGCCGCGACGGCAAGCGCCCGGTGAGCGTGGCGCTTGTGCTCGTCGGCGGCGGCGTCGGCGGACTGGCCGGGCGGGTGCGTTCGACGGTCCGCGCGAGCAGAGAGTGGAGCCCGTCGACACCGACCTCGTCCTGGGCACCTCGACCAGAACTACAGCCAGCGCGCTACCGAGCAGCTCCAGCCCGCAGATGCCCGATGATGAGGACGGTCTTGGCGCTCATGCCCGGACCGCCGGCGCGAGAATCTGCTCGCACCACTCGCGGAAGCTCGTCGGGCTCGCGGTCGCAGCGGTGCGCGGCACGCCGTGGTCGAGGCCGTTGTTCTTGGCGTGCATCATGTCGACGTAGGCGGTCGCGATCGGATCGCTGACGCCTCGCGCGGTCAGTGCGGCGCGGAAGTCGTCGAGAGACTGCCGCTGGTAGCGGACGGGGCGACCGAGCACCTCGGACATGGTGTGCGCCATATCGTTCGGTGCCAGATCCTCCGGTCCCAGCAGCGCGACCTCGCCCGTCCCCGACCAGGAGCGGTCGAGCAGCAGGCGGGCGGCTGCGGCGGCGATATCGCGGGTGGCGACTATCGGTGCCGTGCGGTCGGCGTCGGCGGTGCCGGTGAACACGCCGTCGTCGCGGATCGAAATCGCCTGCCACAGCAGGTTGTCCATGAAGGACGGGTTCGCCAGCGCCCGATAGGCCACGCCGGAACTCGCGATCAGATCGTCCATTGCCAGCGACGCCGTCACCTGCCCGGCGCGACCCGCGACGGGAGTACTGCGCCCGAGCGCCGAGACGCCTACGACGCGCCCGACGTCGTGGGTGGTGAACGCCTTCACGGCGGCGCGCGTGAATCCGGAAAACGCGGCATCCAGGTTCGGCGCATGGAGGTCGGGCGGGACCAGCCAGAAGACGGCGTCCGCGCCGGCGAAGGCCCGGTCCACGACATCGGCATCGCCGTGCGATCCGGTGACGATATCGACGCGGGAGCGGATCGCTTCCGGGAGCTTCCCGGGATCGCGCACAATGACGCGCAATTCCTCACTGCGAGTGGATGTTTCGAGCAGGATGTCGAGCAGTCGGCTGCCGATGTGACCTGTGGGGGCGGTGATAACGATCATGCTTCGAGTCTGGTGACGGTTCGTCGCGACGTCCAAGACCCTTTCCGTAGATTGATACCGTGAGGGTATGGATCTGGATCTGCGCAAGCTCCGCTACTTCGCCGCGGTGGCAGAGCACCGGCACTTCGGCCGGGCGGCGGAAAAGCTCTACATCGCCCAGCCTGTACTGAGCCGTCAGATCAAGGCTTTCGAGCAGGAATTGGATTGCGCGCTGCTCGTGCGAACCACCCGCAACGTGGAGCTGACCGCTGCCGGGAAGCAGCTCTACGAAGAGGCGCAGGGGATCCTCGCGGCCGTCGACGCGGCGGTGCGGCGCGTGCACGATGTCGACCGCGGCGCGCGACGGCTGGTGATCGCCTTCTCAGCCGGATTGCGTGTATCGGAGGCGATCCGGGAATTCGCGGTGCGCCACCCGGAGGTCGAGACCGATGTCGTCCCTGCGCGCTGGTGGGAGCGTGACACACCACTGCGGGACGGACGGGCTCAGATCGGTTACCTGCGACGACCTTTCGATGAATCCGGGTTGCGCACCATCCCGGTCGGTCACGAACCCCGGGTTGCCTGCATGCCCGCGACCCATCCGCTCGCGTCGCGCAGGCAACTCACCCTGGCCGATCTCGACGGTGAGCGGATGCTCGACGTCCAGAACAGGCGGACGTTGTCACTGGAAGAAAAGTTCGAGCTCATCGCCTCCGGGCACGGCCTGATACTCGTCCCCCTGAGTGTGGCGCGCGCCTACGTCCGCCCCGACCTCGTCCACCGCCCCGTCACCGACGCCCCCGAGGCTGAGACATGCCTGGTCGTCGCCGCGGACCACCACGACAAGCTCCTGCGCGAATTCCTCGACATCGCCATTGCGACACTGCGGCACTGAATCGGCGACGGGCCGGTATGTCATCGCATGCGAAGACTCGGCGGCCCGGCCGAGAACGCGGCGGTGATCGAAGCAACTGCACCGACTGCCCGGCCGTTCGTCGGCACGTTTCGGCCGCCGCGTCGCCGGGCGCGGGCGGACCTACGAGATCATGTTGTGCCGGTGGGCGATTGCGGCTGCTTCGGTGCGGCTGGACGCGCCGAGTTTGGTGAGGATTCGGGAGACGTGGACCCCGGCGGTGTTGGGGCTGATGAACAGCTCGGTGGCGATGCTTCGGTTGCTCATCCCTTTGGCGACCAGGCGCAGCACATCGAGCTCACGGGCGGTGAGACCGAAACCGCGCGGCGCGGCGTTCGGACTCGGAGAGCCAGCAGGGGGATTGTCCACGGTGAGGCGGGCGCGGAGGGCCAATTGCTGTGCGGCATCCAGAATCGGGACCGCCCCGAGCTCGGTGGCGCGCGATACAGCTAGTCGCAGCGCAGCGATTGCCGATACACGATTGCCCTCGGCGACACCGGATTCTGCCGCGGCGAGTAGAGCTTGCGCGTGTTCGTAGGGTTGGCTCAGGGCGCCCCAGGCATCGGCAGCCGTTGACCAGTCGAGCGCGGTTCCCGTGGTGTGCGCGCGGAATACGGCGGAGTGCGCGATGGCGACCGGTGAAGTCTGCGGCATCGAGTCGGCCAAGGCCCGCAGCTCGGCCGGGGCCTGCGGTACTCGGGCGCTCAATGCCAGCAATGGCCAGGTTTCGTGCGGATGGGCGGTCAGCACGGCCGTGCCGTCGGCCACCGATTGATCGAGAATCGCTCGCGCCGCTTCCATATCCCCGTGCTGCATGGCGAGTGCGGTGCGTAGGACGTGCAGCTGGATGCGATACTGCTGCGCCCAGACACCGTCGCCGAGCAGTGTTGCGGCCTGCGCGGCCAGCCTCTGCGCCTGCTCTGTATCACCTTGTGCCAAAGCTATTTTGGCGTAAGACAGCCGCAGCGCCGCCAGGCTCAGCGGCGGCAGCTGCGTCAGCTGCACGTCATCGACCACGCCGAGCGCTTCGGGCCAGCGGCCGAGCGCGGTCAGCGCTTGGGCCCACTTCACGAACAGGATCGGTCCCGATTCCTCGAAGCGGAAGGCGGCCTGCGCTGCGCGGAGTCCTCGTTGGACCACGCCGATCGCGGCCTCGTATCGGCCGGCCCCTACCAGTACCGCCGATTCCCACACCGCGACGTCGACGGCGATTCGAGTGTCCGAGGACAGCTCGGCGGCAAGCCTGGCCTGTTCGAAACACACTATGGCGGTGTCGATGTCGTCCGCGGACGCCAATCCTCGGTAGGCGTGGGCGCGGGCGGTCAATCGCGCGATCCGCACCGGGTCCGGGGTCGGCCCGTAGCCGGGACCGAAGTCCAGTCCCGCATCCGCGATGTCCGCCGGAGATTCGACGGTGCGCAGGACCGCGGTGGCGTCCTCGGCCGCGCCGGCCGGATCGCCCGTGAAAACGCGATGGACGGCGCGGGCAGCCAAGACTTCTGCGCGGAGAAGTGTCGGTGGCTGTACGGGCAGAAGTTCCAGGGCACGGTCCACATCGGCGCCTGGGCCCGCTCCGGTGCGGCTGCGCAGCGCGGCGCGCAGTAGATACAACCGGGCGGCCCGGGACGGGTCGATGGCCGGGTCGACGGAGGCCAACGCGTCATCGACGGCGGCGATGCCGCGCACGACTTCGCCGCTGCGATCGCAGGCAGCCGCAAGCTGCTCCAGCGCAGCACTTTTCGTTGTACCTAGAAGTTCCGCGGCAGCTAGGCGGTCCCACAGGTCCACAACCCGTTGCAGGGGATCCAGCTGGGCAGCGGCGTCGTCGAGGACCGCGGCGGATTTCCAGTAGGCGATCAGCGCCTGCCGCAGGTCATCAGAGGCCTCGGCATGGTGGGCCAGCTCGGCGTAGTAGACCGGCGAGGGCAGCGTCGCGCGGCGAGTGCGCAGTATCTCGACCAGTCGAGCGTGCATGCGGGCGCGTTCGGCAGGCAGCAGGTCCTCGTAGACGGTCTGGCGGATCAGCACATGCCGAAATTCGTAACCGGTGTCGGTGGTGAGCAGCAACTGCCGATCGATCAATTCTCGGACGGCCGCGAGCAGGGACGCGGCGGGCAGCTCGCTGAGGGCGGCCAGCATGTCGTGTCGCACAGGCGAGCCGATGACCGCGGCCGCGGCAACGACGGCGCGGCCGGCGTCGCCCAGCCCCGACAAGAAACTCAGCAGCAGGTCGGTCAGATCGGCGGGGATACGCTCCGGCGATCGGCTCAGCGCCTCGATGAACAACGGATTTCCGCCGCTGCGCTCGAAGACCCGGGCGATCGCCTCCGGTGCAGGTTCGCTGCCCAGCAGCGCTGCCAGCTGCCGCCCGACCTCGTGTCGTGTCAGCGGCTGGGGGGCGACGATGCGCACCGCGGGGTTGCGGCGCAGCTGGGCGACCAGGTCACGAAGCGGCCCGGATTCGGCGGGCCGGTAGGTGCCGATCAGCAATACCTGTCGCTCGGCCAGATTGGCCACCAGGAATGCCAGCAATTCCCGGGTGCCCTGGTCGGCCCAATGCAGATCCTCCAGCACGAGCACGACCGGTCGCTGCGTACCCAGCTGCTCGAGCAGCATCAAGACCTCACCGAACAGCTGGGTGCGATCCGACTCGATGGCAGGCAGCCCGGATCGCACCGCCAGCTGCGGCAGCCAACGCGCCAGCGCGGGCTGCGGCGGCAGCAACGCAGCCACTCCGTCGACGCCGAGCCGGCGCACCACGCTCGGCAATGCGGCGACGAAGGGCGCGAACGGCACTGCGGTGCTGCCGAGTTCGGGACAGCGTCCGATCAGGGTGAGCACCGACGGATCGAGGCGGCGGCTGAACTCCGCCACCAACCGGGATTTCCCGATCCCGGCCTCACCGCCGATCAACACCGCGGCCACCTGCTCATCGCCGACCGCATCCGCCAGCTCCGCTACCTCCGCGGCACGGCCCACCAGCACGCCACTGACCACGCCACTCACACGGCGATCATTGCGCATCAACCACTCGGCTCGACAGTCCGCGGGCTTCTTTACCCGGCTGGATCAGGACAACGGCCCGAGAATAACGAGATTTCGTGATTCGGCGGCGCCCTCGTTACCGGAATTGTCTATGTCATGAGCAGCAACGAGATCCGCCCCTTCCGCATCGACATCCCGCAGGCCGACCTGGACGACCTGCGCGACCGCGTGACCCGCACCCGCTGGATCGATGAGGTCTCCGCAGCCGGTTGGGAGCGCGGGGTGCCGACCGCCTACCTGCGCGATCTGGCCGCGTACTGGGCCGAGAAGTTCGATTGGCGCGCAATCGAATCCGGCCTCAACGCACACCCGCAGTTCACCACCACCATCGACGGCCAGAACCTGCACTTCTTGCACATCCGCTCGCAGCATGCCGACGCCATCCCGCTGCTGCTGATCCACGGCTGGCCCGGCACCGCGGCCGACTTCCTCGACCTGATCGGCCCGCTGACCGACCCGGCCGCACACGGGGAGCCCGAGGCCCCGGCCTTCCACCTGGTCATCCCGACCCTGCCCGGCCACGGATTCTCGGGCCCGCTCACAGAACTGGGCTGGCACGACGGCAAGGTCGCTGCCGCCCTGGCCGAGCTCATGGCCCGACTCGGCTACGACCGCTACGGCGTCCAGGGCGGCGACCATGGTGCGTTCCTCGCGCCGCGCCTGGGCCGCGAGCACGGCGAGCACGTGATCGGGGTGCACGCGAATGCCCTGGTCACCTTCCCGACCGGCGATCCCGCCGATATGGCCGCCCTCACCGATGCCGACAAGCAGCGCCTCGCAGGCATGAAGGAATTCCAGGACAACGGGTCGGCCTACATGAGCTTGGCGGGTTCGCGCCCGAACACGTTGGCGCAGTTGCTCGCCGATTCGCCGGTCGCGCAGCTGGGCTGGATCGTCGAGAAGTACAAGGAGTGGACCGATGCCGCCGACGAACTGCCCGATCAGGCCATCGGCCGCGACAAGATCCTGACCACGGTCACGATCTATTGGCTCACCGATACCGCTCGCAGCGTGGCCAACTACTACTACGAGCGGTTCCACGACGGGTCGATGTTCGCGCCCAAGCCCAAGGGCACCGTGCCGACCGGTGTCGCCGTCTTCACCACCGCCGATTTCGCGATCCGCCGTTTCGCCGAGAAGGCGCACAATATCGTGCACTGGTCGGAGTTCTACTCCGGCGGCCACTTCCCGGCCCTGGAAGTGCCCAACCTGCTCGCCGGTGACCTCCGCGAGTTCTTCGGCAGCCTCACCCACTGACACCATCGATGGCGGGCCGCCTCGGTACAGACCGAGGCGGCCCGCCATCTCCGCGGGTTCCTTGACATGACACATAGGTCCGGTGTGTTGTGCGTGGGGCAGTCGAGCGAGCGGACAGGAATCATCCATGGTCGAAGTACGTCCTGGGGATCGTGGTGCGGCCATGAACGAAGCCAGTCGCGAGGATCCCGCCCTTGCGGCCTTCGGGATCCATCGCAACCTGCTCTTCACGGTCGCCTACGAGATGCTCGGCTCGGCCGCCGACGCCGAAGACGTCGTGCAGGAGACCTGGCTGCGATGGGCGGCAGTCGATCTCGACATGGTACGAGACCAGCGTGCCTACCTGGTGCAGATCACCACCCGTCAAGCCTTGGACCGGCAACGCACGCTCGGCCGCCGCAAGGAGACCTACGTCGGCCCCTGGCTACCCGAGCCACTGCTCACCGCGCCCGACGTGGCCCAGAACATCGAGTTGGCCGACAGTATCTCCACGGCAATGCTTCTGGTGCTCGAGACCCTCGCCCCGACCGAGCGGGCGGTATTCGTGCTGCGCGAGGTGTTCGACCTGGGGTACGACGAGATCGCGGCCGCCGTCGACAGGAACCCCGCGGCCGTCCGCCAGATCGCGCACCGCGCCCGCAGGCACGTCGATGCCCGCCGCCCGCGTTCGGTGGTCTCCCCGCGCCAGACCCGGATGGCTCTCGAGTCGTTCCAGCGCGCTCTCGAAACCGGAGACCTACAGGGCCTGCTCGACGTACTCGCCCCCGATGTCGTTTTGATGAGCGACGGGGGCGGCATCAAGCAGGCTGCACTGCGGCCCATCGTCGGCGTCGACAACGTCGTCCGGTTCATCCTCGGCGGCACTTCCAAGACCGAAGCAATGATCGCGATCGACTCCACCGTGGTCAACGGCAACCCTGCACTCGTCTTCCGCCTGGACGGCGCGCTCGACGGCGTCATGGCGTTTCGTGTCGAGGACGCCCGCATCACCGGCCTCTACTTCGTCCGCAACCCGGAGAAGCTGAACCGCGTCGAATCCGAGACGCCGCTCACCCTGCGATGAAATCGCAGGTAGCGGCGGATTGTGCAGACAAGATTCCCGTCGAGTTGTGACCTCGTTCACACACTGTCACGGGCGCGCGAGACGGTTCGTCTAATGCGCATGACGAACCCAGAACAGACCTCGGTGCTGATTACCGGTGGCAACAAAGGACTCGGTCTCGAAGCGGCTCGGCGGCTCGGGGAACAGGGTTGGACGATCTTCCTCGGCTCGCGTGACGAAGGTCGCGGACGGGCAGCCGCGGACAAGCTGACCGCCGGTGGCGCGAACGTGGTGATGGTCCCGCTGGACGTGACCTCGGACGAATCGGTGACCGATGCGGTACGGCTCGTTCGCGAGCACACCGACCAGCTGGACGTGCTGATCAACAACGCAGGCGCACCGGGCAAGGGTGTCGCGCCCGCGGATGCCACAGTCGAGGAGATTCATTCCGTCTACGACACCAACGTGTACGGACCGATCCGGGTGACACACGCGTTTCTGCCCCTGTTGCAGGCGGCGGAGAATCCGCGGGTGGTGATGGTATCCAGCGGTGGCGGTTCCTTCACGGTCGTGACCGATCCCGAGCAGCCCTTCTCGAAATTCCACGAGCTGGCCTACAGCTCGTCCAAAGCGGCGCTGAACATGATTACCGTCCGATACGCCCAGGCGCTCCCGAAGATCAAGTTCAACATCGCCACCCCCGGAGAGATCGCCAACCGCAAGTTCGCCGCCACCGACATGAACAACCACACCGGCGCGCTGACTGTCACCGAGGGCACCGACTCGATCCTCCGTCTTGCGATGATCGACGCCGACGGGCCGACCGGGATTTTCATCGACCGTCTCGGCCCCGTTGCGTGGTGACCGTCGCGTAGCCACGACCTGCGGACGACGCCGCGGACCCGGTCCGAGTGGCGAATGCGGGCCAGGTCCGGCGAGGTGGCACCGAAACGGGTGGGGCCCAACGGACATTCGAACGAAGCCCCACCCCTGTCGGCGGTGTGGATCTCAGTCGAGTACGGCGAACGCCTCGACCTCGACGAGCACGTCGGGCTCGAAGAGGTAGTCGACGCCGATCGCCGACACGGGCGGCAACGGCCGCGGTATTCCGAGCTCGTCTGCGACGCGCTCGATGCCCGCGACGAAGTCGTCGTACTTGTCCGGGCTCCAGTGGGTGACGAAGAACCGGAGGCGTACGACGTCGGCGAAACTCGCTCCGGCGCCGGCCAAGCCGCGTGCCGTGTTGCGCAGCGCGTGCGCGACCTGGCCGGTGAGGTCGTCTGGCGCAACGGGTTTGCCCTCGGCGTCGCGGGCGATCTGACCGGCCACGTGCACCTGTCGAGTACCCGTGCTGATCGAAACATGGTGGTACGGAACGGGAGCGAACATGCCCTCGGGGGTCAGCAGCTGCACTGCCATGGTGTGTCCCTTCACAGTCGGAGTTGGTATCCGATGTCTACCTGGTACTCGAAGGGAACTTCAACGAGACTAGGTGTCATGACGGAAACCGCTCCACACAGTTCGGACAGTCCTCAGCTCACCGAGCAGCATCGCGAGCTGCTCGACCAGGTGCTAGACAAGTGGTCGTTGCAGATCCTCGACGCCCTGTGCGAGCGGCCGTTGCGCTTCAACGAGCTCCGGCGGGCGATCCCGATCGTGACGCAGAAGCCACTCACGGCGGCACTGCGGCGCCTCGAGCGCAACGGGATGGTCGAGCGCATCGTCACGAGTACGCGACCTGTCGCCGTCGAGTACCGAATCACGCGGATCGGGAAGTCGTTGCAAGACCTCATCGACGCACTCCTGCACTGGACCACCGACACATTGCCCGCCGTCGAGCGCGCACGTGCGCGCTTCGACGACCAGGTTCGAGCTGAAGAAATGCCATGACTGTGAGACTGGAAGCGGCAGCGTGCGACCAGATCTGGAGCCGCAGGTCACTACGTCGGCAGCTGCCACGACTTCCGAGACCCCACAACGGCGACTGCCGGTCATGAATCGAGGAAGCGCAATAGCTCCGCGGTGACGAACTGGGGGTTCTCCTCGATGAGCCAGTGCCCTGCGTTCGGCACGTCCACCGCGCGCACGATGTCGGTCATACGCGGAGCCACGGTGGCTCGGACCGGGTCGAGTTGCCCTTGGGCGGTCATGAGCAGGGTCGGGACATGTATCGGTACCGCTGCCGCGGTGTCGCGAACGTCCTTGTCGAGAGCGCGGTAGAGCTCGAAGCCGCCCGACAGGACCTCGGGCCTGCGGTAGGTCCGCGCGTACTCGTCGATCTCGGCGTCGGTGAAGGGGGACCGATCCGAGGTGCCGCCGAATGCCGTGCCGCCGAACGAGACCTGGGGATAGAACAGTGCCAGGTACTCGCGGACGTCGCCGCCGACGACCACCTCGGGAACCCGTCGCTGGGAATGAAAGGCGATGTGCCAGCTCAACGAGCGGTACGTGGACGCGTCGATCGCGGGCCCGGGTAGCGGAAGATCGAAGTAGCCGAGACGCGCTGTGTCGGCAGGGAATTGGGCGGCGTAGTGGAATGCCACCGCGGCGCCGAAATCGTGCCCGACGACGCGGGCGTCACGCACCCCGAGCCGATCGGCGATGAGGGTGTGTACGTACCGCGCCAGGGTGGCTTTGTCGTAGCCGCTCGGCGAGCCGGTGCTGTCACCCAGTCCGGGGAGGTCGATGGCATAGACGGTGTGATGCTCGGCGAGTGCGGGCATGATCGGCCACCAGCCGTACCAGGTCTGTGGCCAACCGTGTATCAGCACCACTGGCGTGCCGCTGCCGCCGGTCACGTAATGCATACGGACGCCGTCGATGTCGGCGAACTCGTGTCGGAAGGTCTTGTCGAACTGAGGATCTCCCTGCGTCGCGGCGGCGTAGGAGGGCACGTCACCGGGCGTCGGCGTGGAACAGGCCGCGGTGACGATCGTGAGCAGGAGGATGAGCGCGACGGCTGCCGTCCGCGCGGATGCCGTGATCATGTTTTCCTGTCCTGGAGAAGGAGTCAGCGCCCGGACGCGGCGTCGATCGATCCGCGGAGGATGTCCGCGGGGCGGCCGGTCTCCTCGATCACGTGGGTGAGTGCTCAGCGGACGCTGGGTGCGGGGTGTCCCGGTGCTCATCGAGGTCCTTCCGTCGAGAGGCGCCCAGTCTCGCTCGGCTCACGACGATCTGGCACGAAAACTTGCTGTTCCGGCAAGATGGGCTCGCGTGCGCTGCGCGCAGATACTCAGCGATCGCCTCACGGCGCGAGCCAGCGGTGAGTCATTGTTCGGGGACGCCATTGCGGTGGGCATGCGACGCTGCGTGCTCGGCGCACAGGCAGCCGACGCCTTGCTCGATCCACTCCTGCCCCACCCAGTCCGGATGCCGTTCGATCATCAGGGCGCGCACTTCCTCGATGATCGTGTCCTGGCTCATCGACGAGTCGCGGCGGATCCAGGTCTCGTCGCGCAGCAGCCGCAGGTAGTCACCGACATCGGTGAGCAGGCGCTGGCCACCGATATCGCCGTGGCCGGGAACGACCACCTTCGGCTGTTCGGCGGCCAGCCGCTGCATCACCTCGATCCAGCCGATGCCGGACACGTCGGTGTCGTGTGGCGGGAACCAGGGGAAGATCGCGAATTGTCCCGCCTCGACCAGATCTCCGGTGAACATCACCTCGGCGTCGGGGATCGTCACCACTTGGTCGCCCTTGCTGTGCGCTCGGCCGGTGGCGCGCATCTGCACCACCCGGCCGCCCAGGTCGAGGTCGTAGCGGTCGTCGTAAACGATGTCCGGGGTTGCCAATTCGACGTTCTCCAGGTGCCGGGCGATCGACGACCCGAGCCCTCGGAACATCTCGAGGTAACCGGCGCCCTTGGTGGCCAGGTCGGTGGCCTGCGCCTGGTTGATCAGGAAGGTCGCCGCGTCGCTGAATACCTGTGCGCCGAAGGCGTGCTCGGGGTGGAAGTGAGTCGTGGTCAGATACAACGTGCGGCCTGCGGCGTAGTCGGTCGCGAACTCGAGCACCTTCTCGGCGTTCGCCGGACCCATTCCGGTCTCGACGACCAACACCGAATGCGTGCCGCCGATAATCCCGATGTTGGGGACCAGCTGCACGTTTCGGTTCGGCACGACCACGAGATCGCGGGCGATTTCCCGCACTCCCGTGATCTCTACAGCGGGTTCGGGCAGCACGTATTCGGTCATGGCGTCGGTACTCCTCGGAAAAGGCTGGGCCGCAACACCGGGTTTTCGTCGCGGCCGATTGGACTTCTCCAGTCCAGCGCGGCTCGGACCGCGTCGTCCAACACCTCTTTCGTTCACTCGATACCGTGCCGGTATCGTCGCCGGTGATGGACCTGCGCGCTCTGCGATACTTTGTGGCCGTTGCCGAGGAACGCCACTTCGGACGCGCCGCCGCCCGTCTCCACATGTCCCAACCGCCACTGAGCCGGGCCATCAAACGCCTCGAGGCCGAACTCGGCGCCGATCTGCTGCATCGCTCCAGCACCGGAGTCGCCCTCACCCCGGCCGGAGCCGTGCTCTACGACGAGGCGCGCGCACTGCTGGAGCAGGCCGAGCGGGTGCGCGCCCGGGTCGGCGCCGCCGCCGGACCGGCCGCCCTCACGATCGGCATACTGGCCGACAGCGCCGAACAGGCCGGTACCCGCCTCGCCGCCGCCTTCCGCGAACGCCACCCCGAGATCCACATCCGCGTCCGCGAAGCGGATCTCACCGACCCGACCACCGGTCTGCGGAATGACCTCGTCGATGTCGCGCTCACCCGCCTGCCGTTCGACGACGCCGGCATCGACACCGTGATGCTGCGCTCCGACCCGGTCGGGGTAGTGCTGCGCAGCGATGATCCACTCGCAGGCCACGAAACCTTGCGGCTGAGCGACCTTGCCGATCGCCGCTGGTTTCAACTGCCCGAGGGAATCGACCCCGTCTGGCGCGCCTATTGGAACGCCACCGAGCCCGGCGGTGAACTCCGGCGCGGTCCCGTCGTCCGCACTGTCCACGAGTGCCTGCAAGCAGTGCTCTGGAGCGGCACGGTCGGGCTGACACCGCTCACCCATCCGCTACCCGACGGCCTCATCGCCGTCCGGCTGACCGATATGCCGCCCAGCAGCCTTGTCGTCGCGTGGAACAGCACCGCCGCAAACCCTCTCATCCGGTCGTTCGCACAGATCGCCGCGGCGACCTATCGCTCGCCGCCGTAGTGAGCCTCAATTCCGACTCGACGGTGGGATCGCTGGTTCAGGTGGACGTTGCCGTCGTCGAGGCGAGGGGAATCGAGGTGCGCGCGGGGATCGCGGGAAGGCCCAGCGAAGTTTCGGCGCGCACGCGGTTAGGCCGACTCTCGACGGTGGGGATTCTTTCGAGCACTCCTCCCGCGAACACCTCGTAGAGCGGCACGGTTTCCAGGTGGACGTAGCCGATGTGGCAATCGCATTCGGTGCGGGGACAGGGGCGGGGAGCAAGGGCAGCGCGGTAGGAGCCGTCGTAGAGGTTGCCCAGGGTATCCGGAACGAAATGGCAGCGGCGGACGTCGCCGTCGCCGTTCACCGAGATGACCGAGGAGCCGGTGCGGCACGGAAGACCGGCTGAGTGATGGGGATTGCGGCTGAAGGGGAAGAGGGGGTCGAGAGCGGTCCAGTCGGCCGCCGCGGCGTCGGTGTAGGTGTGGCCTTCGGCGGCGTTGACCCAGAGATAGACGTGCTCGGGTAGGTCGGCGCGCAGGCGGCGGGCGTGCTCGAGATGTTCCGGGAGGCCGACGATTCCGACGCTGAAACGTACACCTGCGCGCGCTATCCGGATGGTCTTGTCCAGAAAGCGATCGTAGGGGGTCTGGCCAGGGTGGTAGGTGCACCAGAGGGCGACGGTACCGAGGTCGGCGTCGGCGAGCCATTCGGTGCGGCAACTCAGGTTGGTCTGGATGGCAACGCGATCGATGTGCGGCTGGTGCGAGAGTTCGATCATGGCGCGGCGATACCAGGACCGCACGAGCCCCTCGCCCCACGGGGTGAACAGTATCGAGAGGCGGTCGCCGGTCTGCGCGCACGCCCACGCGGTGAATCGTTCGAGGGCGGCGCGGTCGGCACGGAGCTGGGCGGTCGAGTCGCGGCGTTTGGCGAAGGGGCAGTAAGGGCAGTCGTAATCGCAGGAGGCCAGTGGTCCGCGATAGAGGATGGAGAGATCCACCGCGGTCACCGATGTTCGTAGGCGGCCATGGCAGCGCGTACCGCGGGGGAGAAGAACTCGGGGCCGATGGCGTCGGAGTAGGCCAGACCCTCGGCGGTCAGCCGCAAGTGGCCCGATCGCGGGTCGGCCAGCCAGCCTCGCTCGGCGAGAGTGTCGAGTTCGGCGGCGAAGCTGTCGTGCGGTTCGTGGCCGAAACGCAGCCGGTAGTCGGCCACCGCGAAACCCTCGGCTTGGAGCAGCGATTGCAGCAGGTAGCGACGCTCGGGCTCGTCGCCATCGATCACCCTTCCGTATCCGGCGTGGGTGAAATCCGTTGTGGTCACGTAGGTATCGATGATCGCGCGTACTTCGCGCGGGGCGACGGCGTAATCGAACGAATAGTGCGTGCTAGAGGTATAGGAGCGCGCTCCGCATCCCAGGCCGATCATGCCGTCGGTCTGGCAGGCGTAATCGTCCGGTCCTTGCGGCGGCGCGTCGACGCGGCGGAACATGCGCATGGAAACCTGCTCGTAGCCCTCCGCCAGGAGGTGGTCACGGCCCTCGGCGTAACGCCGCAGCCGCTCTTCGTCCCACACGCGTTCGGCCACAACCGGATCGGCGTGCCGACCGAGCCCGGTCAGCGGGCGGACGTAGAGCGGGTAGAGGTAGATCTCCTCGGGTCGCCACGCCAGTGCGGCATCGAGCGACTCTCGCCAGGTCGCGGCGGTCTGACCGTCGATGCCGTAGATGAGGTCGATGTTCAGCACCGGGATGGCGGTGTCCCGGATTCGCCCCAGCGCGGCTTCGACATCGGCGCGTCGCTGCGGCCGAACGGCGGCGCGTGCCTCCCGTTCGACGAAACTCTGCACACCGAGGCTCAGCCGGGTCGTCCCGCGCTCGGCCAGGACCGCGAGGCGGTCGGCGGTCGCGGTGCTGGGCGATGCCTCGACCGAGAGCGGGATCGTGCGCAGGTCGGCGCCCATGATGTCCTCGGCGATGTCGCACAGCCTGGTCAGCTCGTCTGCTTCGAGGAAGGTGGGAGTGCCGCCCCCGATCGCGGCGGTGGCGAAACGCGGGGTCTCGGCATCACCCAGGGCCGCGCGAACGGCCTCGGCTTGGCGGGTAAGCGCGTCGAGGTAGCGGCCGGTGAGACCCTCGGGCGCGCCGACGCGGGTGAACAGATTGCAGAAACCGCAACGCACCTCGCAGAACGGGATGTGCAGATACAGCGACAGCGCACGCCGCGATTGCCCGGCCCAGAGGTCGGTGAGCGCGGGGCGCGGAGCGAGTGGGCGGTAGGCGGTCTTGTGCGGGTAGGCGTAGACGTAGTTCTGATACGGCCGGGGCAGGGTGATCGTGCGGGTCATGCGGGTGGCTCCAGGAAGAAATGTCCGTAGGGGACGGTCCATACCGATTCGTGTCCGAGCCGGTGCCCGGTGAAGCCGTCGTCGCCGTAGGCGGTGCCGTGATCGGAACACACGATGGCGAAACAGCGTCGCCGCGAACGCATCACGTCGAACAGTCGGCCGACGTGCCGGTCGATGTATTCCAGCGCTGCCGCGTGGGTGGCGCGGTTGTCGCCCGCCTCGCGGGTCGCGCCGGGCAGGTGAAACCAGTTGGGCTGATGCAGGGCGGAGGCGTTGACGAACAGGAACAGTCGCCGCTCGGCAGGCAATGCCGCTACCACCTGCTCGGCGCAGGCCACCTGCGCCTCGAAAGAGGTGGGCGAGGCGACGGAGAACGCTGGTTCCCAATGGCTCTCGGCGAACATACCCGGCAGGACGCTGCCGAGCGCGCCCTGCTTGTTGAAGAAGCCGACGCCGCCGATGCAGGCCGTGTGATAACCGCGCGCGGCCAGCGCGGTCACCAGATCGGGCTCGTCGAAGACGAAGGTGCGCTCGGCGGTGGTCTCGCTGCCCGCGAAACGCGCGGCGAACAGCCGTGGGTGCGGGCCCGGTGTCGCCGGTGTCGGCAGGAATCCGGCGAAGATGGCGTGATGTGCGGCGTAGGTGAAATTGCCTGGGGCGTGGCGTTTCTGCCAGCCACCGTCGGGGAGGTGCGCGCTGAGATTCGGTAACCGGCCCGCCGCCGCCAGTTCGGACGCGACGTCGTAACGCAGGGTGTCGAGGGTGAGCAACAGCAGATCGTCTCGGCCGATCACGATGTTCATGTCCGGCTCCTGCGCCGGAGCCTGTGCGATCGTCACAGCGAGACTCCCTCGAACGCGCCGAGCAGTTCTGGCGAACCGGACTGCCGGGCACGGTGATATCGACCGGTCGCGGCGACGACCTGAGCTGTGTAGGTATCCAGTCCTGCGGCCGGGCCCTCCGGCAGTCCGGTGAGCCGGGGCAGCAGATCCCCGAAGGCATTGACCTCGGCGACCATGAACCGCCGCCACCCGACGGCGGGCAGCACATCGACACCGACACACAGTGTCGCCGGAAAACAGGCGGCGGCCTGCTCGCAGATCGACAGCGCCGTGGACCAGTGCTCACCCGCGGCGGCGCGAAATCTCGCCAGATCGCCACGTGCACCACCCAGGTGCAGGTTGGTCAGCGGTGTGCGGCTCGTCCTGACGACGGCGTGTGTCGCGCGCCCGCCGATCACCACGACCCGCAGGTCGGCGGACCGGCCGTCTTGGGAGACCTTGGGAATCCAGCGTTCCAGGTGCAGTCCGTCCGGTGCGAGCCGGTCGATGATGGTCGCGATCTCCCGTTCGGCGGTGTAGCGACGCACGCGCAGCGAGTTGTGCAGGTGACCCTCCGGCGTGATCTCCACCGAGGTGGTCGCGCGCAGCCGTCCGTCGCGGCTGGATTCGATGGCCAGCACCCCGGAGGCCGACGAACCGTGCGCGAGTTTGACGAACACGCGCGGCATCTCGGCCTCGCGCATGAGACGCCGCACATCCGCCCAGCCGCGCACCGAGGCGCGTCCGCCGGAGGTGGGCGAGGACGGCACCGGCACCCCCGCGCGCGACAGCCGCGCATGGCACAGCCGCTTGTCGAACAGCACGGCCAGGTCAGCGGTGTCGTCGAGCCGGAAACCGCCGCGCAACGAGCGCGCGGCGTCGAGGAACCGCGCGTACCAGCGAGCCGAACCCTCCACCCGCGTCGGCTCGGAAATCCCCCGCAACAGCCGATCGACCCCGGGGTTCTCGCCGGGCGAATCCAGCCGCACGATCTCGTCGCCGCTGAAATCGGCGCCGCCCTCGCTCAGCACGTCTCGCCATTCGACCACTCGGATTTCCGCCGACCCCGCGGCGCGGGCGGCGTCGATGAACATGCCGACGCGCCGGTTCTCGCCGTTACCGACGATCACCCAGCGCGGCGGTGTCGAGGCGGACACGGCTCATTCACCGACGGAGACGAACCGCCAGACGGTTCCGTCTTCCTCGTCGCTGTCCTCCTCGGCGTCGTCGGAGTCGAGCTCCAGGCGGACACCGGCGGGCTCCAGCGTCTCGCGCAGCCGGGTTCGCATCTCGTCGGACAGATAGTTGTAGTGCATGTCGAGCACACTCAGATGGCTCAACGGCTGACCGGTCAGCAGCGCCGCCACGCCGTCGTCGGTGAGGACGCCCATCGAGATGTCCAGGCTCTCCAGCCGGGCCACCACGGGCGCGGCGGCGAGGGCGGCGCAGACGTCGTCCTGGGTCTCGCTGTTGCGCAGGGCGAGATGCTTCAGCGCGGGCAGGCGGTCGCCCGACAGGATGGGCGCGAGGTCGGCCACCTCGCTGTCTCCGCCGTACTCCGACGTGCCGAGCCACAGGTCCAGGTGCGCGAGTGCGGGCAGGTCGCTTGCCGCGATGCCGCGCACGACGCCGGCGGGCAGGCCGCCGCTCTCCACGACGAGCGTGTGCAGGCGTTCGTGCCGCACGGCGGGGAACTCCAGGTTCTGACCGCCGCGAACGCCGAAAACCTCCAAGCCGGAGAAGGTTTCGAGTAGTGGGGTGACCAGGCCCTGGTTGATCCAGGACATCTCGCACTCCTCCATGACGATGTCGCCGAGGAACAAGGCGCGCAGCGCGGGTAGCCGGTCCTCGGCCGCGCACAGGGCCTCGATCACCTCGTCGGGCCCGTTGCCGTACACGTCATCCCACGTACCGACGATCAACGCGGTGATCTTCGTCGTATCGACCGCACCCAGGAGGCGAGCGAAGCGCTCGACCCACGTCTCCTTAGCGTCATAGGTTTCCACGCTCAGACGCCACGCGACCGTGTCCGGCTCCGGCAACACAACGCTTTTCGGCTTCTTCTTCGCGTCGGTCTCGGCATCGGGGAAGGTGAAGGCGGGCAGGCCGCCAAACTCCTGCAAATGGTCGCCGATGGTCATGTGATGTGCCCGCCCCTTCTGGCAGTGCCGTGATCGTCACGAGGTTTCTACCAAGCCGCACCGACACCGGAGCGGGCCGGGCAGTTTGTCGGTGTCCGTCGCTACGGTCTCGGGTGAACGGCGCCGAACTCGCGCCGTGACGGGAGGAACTTCATGTATCGGCAAGGCGATGTCCTGATCGCGCCTCTTGCGGAAAATGCTGTACCGCAGGAACTTCTGCACGCCCCTTCGGTGGCGCGTGATCCACGCGGTCGGCTGGTGCTCGCACTGGGCGAGGTCACCGGGCACGCGCACGCCGTGCAGGGGCCGGGCAAGCTGATCCGCGAATCCGGTGCGACGGGACCGATGCTGCTGCATCTACCCGAGGGCGGACGCGTCGTCCACGAGGAGCACGCGGCGATCACGTTGCCGAAGGGGTGGTTCCGGGTGGTGCGCCAGCGAGAATACGTGCCCGGCTCGGTCCGCATTGTCGCGGACTGACCGCGCAAGCGAAAGGCATTCGATGACAACAGGATTCAGCGAGTACGCGACAAAGCGCGACGAATGGCGTTCGGTGTCGGCGGCCACCGGGCCGGGGGATCGGGCGGCGGCCGAGAACGGGGTGCGGGCGGCCTACCGGCAGGCCGGGCTCGATACACCGGAAACCATTGTGTGGGCACGCTCTCCCCTGGAGGCGGTGCGAATACTACGGGCTACGCGGGACACCGGCGCGTCGGTCCGCGAGGCGCTGCGCAACGGCCCGCTGGCGGCCGAACGCGCCCGCGTCGACGCCGAACTCGGCCCCACGAGTTTCAGTGAGCACTGGCGTGAGACCGGCGCGGACCTCTGGGAGCTGACCGCCGCTGTGGTCGACCGAATCCGGGCCGGTGTCATGGATGAGATGACCGGTAACCGCCAGGAGCGGAACGCGATTCGCCTGCTGCTGCTCGATGCCGTCCTCGGTCAGCACGATGCCGCGTGGCTCTCGGCGTTCGGTACCGAGCCCGGTGAGCCGTTGGCGGCGGCGGCAGTCGTCGCCCGCGAGGCGGGCTGGTGGTGGCCGTACGAGAAGATCGCGGTGATCAGCGAGCGGCCCACCACACTGCACCGCGACGAAGCGGGACGACTCGACAATGGAGACGGCCCAGCCCTCGCCTACACCGACGGGTTCGCCCTGTTCGCCTGGCGCGGCATGCCGATCCCCGCCGAATTCCTCGACGATCTGCGCGCATTGACGGCCGAGCGCATCCGCGACGAGGAGAACGCCGAACTGCGCCGGGTGATGCTCGAGTACTACGGCTACGACCGCTACCTCGACGAATCCGGTGCGCGACCGATCCACCGTGACGAGACCGGCGTGCTCTGGCGCATCGAACTCGACGGCGACGAGGACGTGGTGATGGTCGAGGTGATCAACTCGACGCCCGAACCCGACGGCACCAGCCGCACCTACTGGCTGCGCGTGCCGCCGGATACCGAGACCGCGCGCGCCGGCGTCGCGTGGACCTTCGGACTCAGCGCCGAAGAGTACGAGCCGCTCCGGCAGACGTAGAACACCTCGGTCCGGGAACCGAGGGCCCGGAGAAACGCCACGAATTCGGAATCGACTCCAGTAGCCGCGCGGCGAGACGGAGGCGGAGTTCGTGCGCGGCCGTCGCCGAAATGAACAGGCCCTACGAAAAGATGCGGAAAATTTCGACCGCGGATGTCGAGAACGGCGTCACGGCTCCGTCCCAGGGGTGAGCGACCGACTAGGGTCGCAAGCCGAAGGGAGAACGTCATGGCCAAGTACCTGTTCCTCAAGCACTACCGAGGCGCGCCCGCGTCCGTCAACGACGTGCCGATGGATCAGTGGACGCCCGCGGAGATCGAGGCGCACCTGCGGTACATGAACGACTTCGCGGCCCGCCTGGAAGAGAGCGGCGAGTACGTCGACAGTCAGGCCTTGGCGCCGGAGGGCGCGTGGGTCCGCTACGACGGCGAGGGCAAGCCTCCGGTGACCGACGGCCCGTTCGCGGAGACCAAGGACCTGATCGCGGGCTGGATGATCATCGACGTCGACTCGTACGAGCGCGCCGTCGAGTTGGCGGGCGAGTTGTCCGCGGCGCCCGGCGCGGGCGGCAAGCCGATCCACGAGTGGCTCGAGGTTCGGCCGTTCCTGACCGCTCATTCGACCGTCACCGAATGACGGCCGCCGACGCGGTGGACGAGGCCCAGCTGCGGGATCTGATCCCCGGCGTCCTGGCGGCCCTCCTCCACCGCGGGGCAGACTTCGCGACCGCCGAGGACGCCGTCCAGGAGGCACTGGTCCGTGCGGTCGAGACGTGGCCGAACCAGCGCCCCGGCGACCCCAAGGGCTGGCTGATCACCACGGCGTGGCGTTGCTTCCTCGATCTCGCCCGATCCGACGTCGCGCGCCGCCGCCGCGAGCTTCGGGTCTCCGACGAGCCGCCGCCGGGACCGACGACCTCCGTGGACGAAACGCTGGAGCTGTACTTCCTGTGCGCGCACCCGAGCCTCACCCCCGCGTCGGCCGTCGCGCTGACGCTGCGTGCCGTCGGCGGCCTCACCACTCGCCAGATCGCGCAGGCGTACCTGGTGCCAGAAGCGACGATGGCCCAGCGGATCAGCCGGGCCAAACGCACGGTGAGCGCCATCCGGCTGGATCGTCCCGGAGACCTGCGCACCGTGCTTCGGGTGCTGTACCTGGTGTTCAACGAGGGGTACAGCGGCGATGTCGACCTCGCCGCGGAGGCGATCCGGCTCGCCAGGCAGCTGGCCGCGACCACCGACGACCCGGAGGCCGCGGGACTTCTCGCACTGTTCCTGCTCCACCACGCGAGACGCCCGGCCCGCACGCGCGCCGACGGCAGCCTCGTGCCGCTGTCCGAGCAGGACCGCGGCCGCTGGCGGCGCGACCTGATCGCCGAGGGCGTGGCCGTGCTCCAAGCCGCGCTGGCCCGGGACCGGCTGGGGGAGTACCAGGCGCAGGCCGCGATCGCGGCCCTGCATGCCGACGCGCAGACAGCCGACGAGACCGACTGGGTGCAGATCGTCGAGTGGTACGACGAGCTGGTCCATCTCACCGACAGCGCGATCGTGCGGCTCAATCGCGCCGTCGCCGTCGGTGAGGCGGACGGACCGCGGGCGGGGCTCGCCGAACTCGCCGAACTCGACCCGAAGCTCCCGCGGTACACCGCCGCGGCCGCCTATCTCCACGAGCGGGCCGGCGACGTCGCCATGGCGGCGGAGCTCTACGTGGAGGCCGCCGCGCAGGCGCCGAACCTCGCCGAGCGCAACCACCTCACACTCCGGGCGGCCACCCTCCGCCAACGTCTTTCGGGCGAAGGCGGCTGAGCGCCCCTTACGGTCACGGGTTTGTCGGCGGCGGCGAACAATTCCGCGCACCGGTCCCAGCTGCTGGCCAGAAACCGAAGCCCGTGCACGAAAATGACCGGGGCGCGGCCGCTTTCGTTGGCGCGGTCGATCTGTGCGCGGGCGTGCGCGTGGATCGAGGTCGGTGTGGTCGGGTGCCGCTCCTTCACTCGCCCGCTGCCTGTTCGATGACCGCCGCGACAGCGTCCGGTTGGGAGACGAGGGCGGCGTGCGAGGCGTTCAGCTCGCTGGTGCGCGCGCCGATGCGCTGGGACATGGCGCGTTGTGCGCTGGGTGGGATCACGTGGTCCTGGCCGGAGACCACGTACCAGCTGGGTGTCTTGGTCCAGGCCGCGGGGCCGGACAGTTCGATATTGGCGATGACCGCCAGGGAGCGCTGATGGGCGAGCATGTCAGCGGCGGTCGCGGCGTCGACGTCCTGGGCGAAGACCTCGTGGAAGTAGGCCGGTTCGACATAGGCGTCCAGCCCGGTGCCGGTCAAGGTGAAGGCCAGCGCCGGCGGCAGCAGCTGGCTGCCGGGAAAGCGGATGGGATCGAGCGCGAGGGCGATCGGCTCACCCTGCTGCGGGGCGAAGGCGGCGACGTAGACGAGCGCCCGCACGTCCGGATCATCGACATTGGTGATCACCGCGCCGCCGTAGGAGTGCCCGACGAGCACGATCGGCCCGTCGATCGCCGTGAGAGACCGTTCGATCGCCGCCGCGTCGCTGGCGGGTCCGCGTAGCGGGTTCTCCGGCACCACGACTCGATACCCGTCGGCGCGGAGTTCGGCGGCGACACCGTCCCAGCTGGTGGTGTCGGCGAACGCACCGTGCACCAGCACGATGGTCGGTCGCGCGGGTTCGGCGGTGGCGACCGAGGGCACGATGCCCACTGTTTCGACCGCGATCAGGCTGAGGGCGAACAGCAGCGACTTGTGCGTACGGGTGAATCGCATCGAAGTGTCCCTTCTCGAGTCGACCGTGCAGGGCAGGTGAGGGTACTGCTGTAGGCGGGTGCGCGATCCGGGCCGAGATGCAGCCGAATCGATCACAATAACGGTCGTCGCGCCCACCGCGACGCCCTGCGGTTACTCATCGCTGGGCGTTTCGCATGCGATCGATCCTGGCTTGCATGAACTCCTTGAAGCTTTCGTATCGCACGTAATCGCCGCCGCCCAGCTCCCACACAGGAGCGGTCGAGCAGTTGTCGCCGGAACACCCGGTCGTCGCGATGTAATAGTCTCCCGAGGCGCCGCCGATGACGACGAGTCCGTCGAAGGATTCCATCTCCAGCTCTTCGGGCTGGATCTCATATTCGCAAAATACGTTCAGCAGGATATTCCGGTCGGCTGAATCCTTGGACAGATCGAAGGTCGAGTAAAGACTGTCGGCGCCGGAAAAGAACTTCCAACCATTGGCGTTTCCGAGCCAATCCTTGTACTGCTCGTCGAACGCGACCCCGGCTCGCCGCTCGGCTTCATGCACCTCCGCCGGAGAAGCCGGAGGATTGGGGGCGGTCAGCATCCATGACGACACCTTCCCCGCGGCCCGGTCTGCCTCGTACCACCGCTTCTGCTCCTGTGTAAGAGGCCGTGATCGCGAACTGCCACCAGTCATCTGGTGCGGCTTCGGGCGGGCTGGAGCAGGTGCAGCACACGGCCATCGTGGCCGCCAGATTGGGATACCGGTCCAACGTCTCGTCGGTCTTGGTGATCCGCAGCGGCCATCCGTCGTCCGTGGTGGTCTCGCGTGACTTGTCCGCCAACGGCTCCGCGGCCGCGATACCGCTTCCGACGATGACCACCGTGCAGGCGGTCAGCAAACCGAAGAACCTGTGATGACGCCCCGAATACGCATACATCCCCCAGATGCAGGCATGGACGAGCAATTCACACTTGACGAATCCCCTTGCGCAGTAAGCGAATTCCCCGACAGAACTGCCCCTTACAATGGGCCACGCTAGCACAGCGCTCTTGGCCGGGCGAGCCTTCGCCGCCGAGCCAGGAGTCGATCACGGTGATCGCGGTGGCCTGGACCGAACGATGCCGACGCGATGGTCGGCGACTCGAGTCGGAGGCATTGCCGAGTCGGCTACGGATGCGGCTGCGGCTGCCTGCCCGACGTCAGGGCGGAATCGATCACAGTAACGCTCGCCGCCCCGCCCACGACGTCCTTGGTGACACATGGCCCGTCGGGGGGCCTGTCCACCTGTCGGTAATGGAATGGGATCGGACCATGGCTCTTCGCGAGTTCTTCGCGCGGCATCGTATTGCTTCGGCCGTCGCTGCACCAGCTGCCTTGGGGGTGGCGGCGATCGTCGCTGCCTCGTTCGCAGTCACGTCATCACCGCATACCGCGGACACGCAGCTCAAGGCGTCCGTCACGGAATGCCACGACATGGTCACCATCTCGGTGGCCGGTCGCGGTGACACGCCCCAGGCGGGGACCACGAGACTGCTGGTCGACGCCAACGGGAACGAGTTGCCCGCCGCGTTGGCCGGCGACCACAACAGCCGCTGGGTCGACCCGGTCGTGAACGCTCCGGCCGACGACGTGGACCCCGGCTCGTACGCCGCGGTCTACATCGCGTACCCGGCGAACATGTCCACCTACGAGGACGCCGTCGACGCGGGCGTCGAGAACACCCAGCAGGTGATGCGGGAGATCTCGGAGGCCTGCCCCGACACCAAGTTCTCGATCGTCGGATACAGCGAGGGCGCCGACGTCGTCCGCCGCGTCGCGATGAACATCGGGCATCAGCCGGAGGGCGATCACGGGATCGTCGATCCGGACGACGTGCTCGGCGTCGTCATCCTCGCCGACTCGGGCCGCTCGGCGGGCGACGGGCCGTTCCCCGGCTCCGAGGACCCCTTCCGCAACCCCGACGGCTTCGACCAGCAGTATCAGGACGGCAGGAAGCCCGTCTCGGGTCAGGGCGCGCTGCCCGGCACCAGCGGTGACTTCGGTGCGCTGAACGGCAAGATCGCGTCGTTCTGCTCCGAGGGCGACCTCACCTGCGCCGCGCCGGAGAACATCTCGCTGTTGCAGCTGGTGGTGAACGTCGGCAGGCAGGTGAACGTGGATCAGCTCGAGCGCGAAGGACTCAATCAGACGACCGGAATGGACGTCGCCGTGGTCCTCGGCCGCATCGCGATGGCGGCGTTCGCCGACATCCAGTCGCAGCCGAACTGGATGGCCAGCGACGAGACCTTCCTCGAAGTCCTGCTGCGGGTCTCCGATCCCGAGTACAAGCCGGGCGACAAGCCGAAGGAGCCCGCGAAGGCGGACTCGATCTCGACCGAGCAGATGTCGCCGCTGGCGTACCTGCCGCAGAAGGTGCTGAACGAGATCATCGGCCTGATCGTGACCAACCAGAACACGATCCCGGTGGTCATGAGCGACCCGTACAAGCTGACGCTCGGCCCGGACCACACCGGCCACCACTTCGACTACTGGCGCGACGCCGACGCCGGTGAGGGCAGGCCGCTGACCTCCGCCGAGTACGCGGCCGCCTGGCTCACCCACCTGGCGAAGCAGGCTCAGGCCGGCGAGACCGTCGACAAGTCCTCCCAGCCGGACGCGGCCGACTTCGCGGCCGCGAACGAGGCGGTGGCGTCGGCCACGGCGAAGCCGAAGGCCGCCGCCACCACGACCTCTGCCGCGCCGACCACGACGGCCGCGCCGACGAAGACCGGTGCCGCCGTCGCGTCGACCACCGCGGCTCCGACCACCACGGCGCCGACGACCACGACTCCGGCCCAAACCCCCAGCGCGACAACTACGCCGGAGACGACCAACCCCCAGGCGCGGACGTCGGTCGCGGCACCCGCCGAGACCGTGGCCCCTGCTGAGCCCGTGGCACCGACCACCACTCAGCCGACCACGACCCAACCCGCCCCCACCACAACGCAATCCCCGGCGCCGACCACCACCGGCGCGAGGTGAGCTAGCCGCGATATCCGCGACGCCTTCACGATCGAGCATCGATCGTGAAGGCGTCGTGCGTTGTGGATGCGCCAATGACGCCCAGCCGGTGCGCCACAGAGGCTTTCACATCCGCAGACGTGCGGACGGGTGTGAGAAGTACGCGATTGTCGGGGGCGGAGGGGGAGTGGACGTCGGAAGATGGGGTGGTGGCGGGTTGTTCAGTGGAGGTTCGGCGGCTCGGGGGCGAGGAGTGGACCGTGCTGCGCGAGGTGCGGTTGCGGGCGTTGGCGGATGCGCCGGGGGTTTTCGGAGCGAGCCTGGGGGAAGCGCGGCGGCGTGGTGAGGGGAGTGGCGTGCTCGGGTAGTCGAGCGAGCGCAGTTCGTCGCGGTGGTGAACGGCGAGGTCGTGGGGGCGGTGGCGGGTGTGGCCGAACACGAGAGTTGCTCGGTGCATGTGATGTCGATGTGGGTGGATCGCCATCTGCGGGGAGCCGGGGTCTCGGACCGATTGGTCGAGACCGTGGTGGGTTGGGCTGGGAGCGAAGGGTTCACGCTTGTCCGTCTGGAGGTGACGGACGGCAACACGGCGGCGGAGCGCCTTTACCGGCGACACGGTTTCGTGCGGAGCGGGCGGTCGGGCGTCATCTCGGAGGGCGACCCTCGGGTGGAGTTCGAGATGGTGCTCGCGGTCACTGACCGAGGGCCCGTCGAAGATGCGGCTTCGTGATCGAGAACGAACCGCTGCGCATCGGGATGTCGCGGTGGGTGAATCCGCGCACGGCGGCCGCGATCGATCCGATTGCGAGGGCGAGAGCTAGCGCGAGCGACCACAAGTCGGCAGGCTCGAGCGGTGTGCGCCCGACCCATTCCAGCGGGGACAGCTGTCGCGACCATTCGGGTAGGCGCAGGGTGTCGGCGAGGGTGGCGATGACGGCGACGAAGACGAACGCACCCCAGCCCACCCCGAGCCATTGCGGGCGAATCCCGTAAAGCGCCAATGCGATTCCGAACAGAACGAGTACCCCGGGAAGATAGGCCAGCGTCGCGAAGGTGAGACGCGGGATCGCCGACGAATCACCGACCGCGAGCGCATCGCTCACCCCGAGTGCCAGCCCGCTCACGGCGAGGACGATCGCGGCACCGCCACCTACCGCCACCGCTTCGGCGAGCAACCATCGCCAGCGCGACATCGCGCCGGACAGCACGGGTTCGAGCCGATCACCGGGTTCCTCCTCGGCGGTCCGGCCGACTCCTTGCACCGCGAATCCGGCGGCGATCAGCACGAGCTGAACCACGACGAAGGACAAGTAGGCGTCGGGATCCGCGCTGCCGCCGCCGAGTACGTCTCGCAGGGACGAGTTGTCTTCCATCACGGTGCGGATGGCGTCGGCGAGCGCGCCGAACGAGCTGGCGACGAGCGCACCGATCACGCTCCACACGATGACGTTGCCGCGATGCTTGCGGATCGCGAAGCCCATCGGCCGCAACAACATCGGCGTCGCGGCGGCGGGGCCCCGACGCGCGGCGAACACGCCCGCGCCGAGATCTCGCCGCCCGGCGATCGCGCACGCCGCGCCGACCAGCGCCACCGCGAACGCCAGCGCCAGCAGCACCGGCCACCACCGCGCCGCGCCGAACGGCCGCGCCTGCTCGGCCCAGCCGATCGGCGACAGCCACACCAGCCCGTTGCCGCGCACGTCGCCGATACCACGCGCGAGGAAGGCCGCGACAAGGATGCCGAGACAGAGAGCGGTCACGCTCCGCGCCGCGGCGACAACCTGCGCCGACAGGGCTGCGATCGCGGCGAAACACCAGCCGAGCGCGGCCGACGACACCGAATAGAGCACGGCGGCATGCCAATCCAGACCCACGCCGACGAGTACGGCGATCATCGCCACCGCGACGACTCCCAGCGCCACCCCCGCCGCAACGACGGCCGCGGCGACGCCCACTACGCGCCCGATCGATCCGGCGCGCAACAGTTCGGTCCGCCCGGATTCCTCTTCGCGGCGCGTCATTCGCGTCACCAGGCGAATGCCCATGAGCGGAAAGGCGAGCGCGCTGAGGAATCCGAATTCGTAGGCGATGACGCCGCCGAGATTCTCGAGTCCGTAGGGCTTTCCGTTGATCGCGAACAGGGCCGTGCCGGATTCGGTGGCCTCGCGGTATCCGGCCAGCTCGGCGGGCGTCCCGTACAAGCTGTCCAACGACCACACGGTGCCCGCGAACACGGCCGCCAATCCGACCACCCAGCACACGATTTGCCGCCTGTTGCCGCGCCGGCCGAGGGCGATCGTCACCCAGAATCCGTGCATCGCTATACCCCCACCGATTCCGCGTCCGCGTAGTTGCGCAGGAACAGTTCGTCCAGACTGGGCGGGTTCGCGGTGATCGACACCAACCCGGCCGCGTGCAGACAGCCGATCGCCGCGTCGACGTGCCCCGCGTCGACACCGAAGGCGACGGCGTATCCCGCGCCGTCGTTGTCGACGCGCACCCCGCTCACGCCGGGCACGCCGTCCAACCCGCTCGGTCGTTCGAGCGTGACGGCGTGCACGTGTGTGGTTGTGTGGCGGCGCAATTCGTGCAGCGTCCCGCTGGAGACGGTACGCCCCTGCCTGATGATGCTGACCCGGTCGGCGAGCGCCTCGACCTCGGCGAGGATGTGGCTCGACAGCAGGACCGTGCATCCCGCGCGTTTGCGTTCGGCCAGTGTCTGCTGGAACACCTGCTCCATCAGCGGGTCCAGGCCCGATGTCGGCTCGTCGAGGATCAGCAGCTCGCTGTCACAGGCGAACGCGGCGATCAGCGCGACCTTCTGCCGGTTGCCCTTGGAGTAGTCCTGGCTCTTCTTGCCCGGATCGAGTTCGAACCGCTCGACGAGGTCGGCGCGGCGGGCCGGATCGAACCGGCCGCGTGCGGCGGCGAGCACGTCGAGGCATTCGCCACCGGTGAGACCTGGCCAGAGCGAGACGTCGCCGGGCACGTAGGAGATGCGGCGGTGCAGGCGCACCGCGTCGCGCCACGGGTCGCCGCCGAGCAGGCGGGCCGTGCCGCCGCTCGACCTGATCAGACCGAGCAGTATCCGGATCGTCGTCGACTTGCCCGCGCCGTTCGGGCCTAAGAATCCGTGCACCTCACCCAGCTCGACCCGCAGGTCGAGGCCGTCGAGCGCGGTGAAATCGCCGAACCGCTTGCGCAGTCCGATCGTCTCGATGACGGGAGCGGGCATGCTTGCACCACCCTTTCAGCATTCAAGTGTGTACTTATGGTACACACCGTAGGTGCGCACGACTAGGCCCTAGGATGAGGTCATGCCGCTTCCCCGATTCACCCGGCTGCCCGCCGACGAACAGCGCCGCATCCTCGACGTTGCGCAGCGCGTCTTCGCGGAAGACGGCGTCGACACCGCCTCCTACAACCAGATCATCGCGGCGGCGGGCATCTCGAAATCCTCGGCGTACAACTACTTCGACGGCCGCGAAGACCTGCTGTACACCGCACTGGACGACGTCGCGACCCGCCTGGCCGGGGTGCTGGGCAGCTGGCAGCGCGTCACCGACGACGCCGCGTTCTGGGCGCAACTGACGACCGTCGAGCAGCGGCTGCGCGCCCACGTCGAGACCCATCCCGCCGATCTGGCCCTGATCGATCCGGCCTTTCTGCTGCGCGAGCAGGGCGCGTTCCAGTCGTGGATCGCCGACTTCGTCGAGAACGGCGTCGCCATCGGGATCATCACCGTCGCAGTCGACCGGAGCTTGCTGGTCGCCGCGACCGCGGCCGTGCTGCGCGCCGTGGACGGCTGGGGCGCGGCCGAAATCGCAGCGGGGCGGGTACCCGATCCGGAACAGCCGTGGATCCTGCTGCGCAACCTGTGGGGAACTCCTCGCCGGTGATCCGGGCGGCGATGGCCGCTCGCGTGATTGGATTTCAGGGTGGGTGATACGAGTGGAGTGCGCGCGCTGTTGTTCGACGTGCAGGGGACCGCGACGGATTTCCATTCCACGGTGCTCGGCGCGTTGCGCGAGACGAGCGCGGGGCGGCACCCGGACGTGGATTGGATGGAGTTCGTGGACCGTTGGCGCGCGGAGTATTTCGAGGTGTTGCGGGACGCCGAAGTGAGCAGGGATCGGTGGACCACGGTGCACTCGGTGTACCGCGACGCGCTGAATCGGCTGCTCGCCGCCTACGGCGTGACGGATCTCGACGAGGCCGAGCGGGAGTCGCTGACGCGGGCCTGGCAGCGCATCGTGCCGTGGCCGGACGCCGTCGCGGGCCTCGCCCGGCTGAAGACGCGATACACGCTGGCGACCTTGTCGAACGCGGATGTCTCTGCGGTGGTGAATATCTCGAAGCTGGGCGGATTGCCGTGGGACGCGATCTTCACCGCGGAAATGGCGGGCGCGTTCAAGCCGGACCCGGCGACGTATCGGATGGCCGCGACCTATCTGGGCCTGGCTCCGGAGCAGATCATGATGGTCGCCTGCCACAAGTACGACATCAGGGCGGCGGGCGCGCTCGGTTTCCGCACCGCGTTCGTGGCGCGGCCGCTGGAGTTCGGCGCGGGCGGCGCTGTCGACGTCGAGTTCGAGGACGAATTCGACGTCAACGCAACGGATTTCCTGAATCTGGCCGATCAGCTCGGCTGTTGACTCGCGCGTCCGTACAGCGGGCGAAATAGATCTGTCGGATCATGGGATCACCCGCTACGCTCCTTCTGAATCGAAAGCGAGCGAGAGCATGAGAACTGCGATGCGGGCTCGGGGGACGGCGCGATGACCAGGCGCGGTTGGCTGCTGTTCCTGGCTATGGGCGTGATCTGGGGTGTGCCGTACGCGATGATCGCGGTCGCGGTCGAGGACTTCGATCCGGTGTTCGTCGCCTTCGGCCGCACGCTGATCGGCGGCCTGCTGCTGTTGCCGATCGCCCTGTACACCGACGCGCTGCGACCGGTGCTGCGGCGCTGGCTGCCCCTGCTGCTCTACACGCTGGTGGAGATCTCCGGCCCTTGGTTGCTCATCGGGTACGCCGAGACCACCCTCAACAGCTCCACCGTCGGGCTGCTGATCGCGGCGGTGCCGTTGATCGCCGTGCTGATCCTGACTCGCCTCGGGCACGAAACCATCGACGCGCGACGCGTTCTGGGCCTGATCGTGGGATTCGCGGGCGTGGCCGCACTGGTCGGACTCGACGTGGATCTGTCCAACCCCGCCGCGATCGGAGCCATCGCGCTGACCACCATCGGGTATGCGGTCGGGCCGATCGTCATCAATCGTTCGCTGGCCGATCTGCCGCCGATGGGCGTGGTCACCGCGTCGCTGCTGGTGGCGACGGTGCTCTACACGCCGTTCGCCGCGCTGCGCAAGCCGGAGCATTTCCCAGCGGACGCCGCGCTTTCGGTGCTCGGCCTCGCGATCGTCTGCACCGCGGCGGCGTTCCTGCTGTTCTTCGCACTGATCAGCGAAGTGGGTCCGGCGCGCGCCACGGTGATCACCTACATCAACCCGGCGGTGGCTATCGTGCTCGGCGTGACGCTGCTCGACGAGCCGCTCACCGCGGGCATGGCGATAGGATTCCCGCTGGTCGTGCTCGGATCGTTCCTCGGAACCAGGCAGTCTCGCGCCGCCGCTCCGCAGGACGACCCCGCGCTGTCCGCGACGCCCTGAGACGTACGAAATACCGTTTCGCGCAAAGGAGTTCCGGTCTTGACCCATGCCGATGTCGACGCCACCCGCACCGCCTACGACGACATGGCCCAGCTCTACACCGACTTCGTCCGCGGCCATCTGGCGACGCAGCCGTTCGACCGCGCCGTCCTCGGCGCATTCGCGGAGCTGTTGCGGGCCGATGAGTCCGGGCCGGTCGCGGACCTCGGCTGCGGCCCGGGAAGGATTGCAGCACACCTGGTCTCGCTGGACGTCCCGACCTTCGGCATGGACCTCTCGCCACGCATGATCGAACTGGCCCGCGCGGAGTACCCGGGTCTGCGGTTCGAGGTGGGCTCGATGGAGGAACTGACCATCGAGGACGGCGCGTTGGCGGGACTCGTGGCCTGGTACTCGATCATCCACCTGCCGCCGGAACGGGTGCCCCACGTGTTGCGCGAGTTCCATCGGGTACTCCGCACCGGAGGGCACGCACTGCTGGCGTTCCAGGCAGCGGACGCCGCCGACACCGTGCTTGGCTTCGACCACAAGGTGACTCGCGCCTACCGCTGGTCACCCGACCGGCTCGCCGAGCTGTCGCGCGAAGCGGGTTTCACCGTGATCGCCCGAATGGTCTGCGCACGGCGGCCCGACGAACGATTCGATTCGGGATACCTGATGGTCGCCAAGGTCGCCGATCCGGTGCGCTGATAATGCGCACGTCCCCGGACCCAGCCGGGTAGCTTTGGTACGGGTGCCCAGGTTTCTGTGGTGCGTCCCACCCGACAGCGTGGTCGATTGTTCATCGCACAAAATCTCCACCGTCGTCAGGGGGCGACACATATATGGAACTCATCGCACCGGTTGATGCCCTGTTCTTGTTGGCCGAATCCCGCGAGCACCCGATGCACGTCGGCTCGCTGCAACTGTTCGAACCGCCGGAGGGCGCCGGGCCGGAGTTCGCCGCGCAGACGCACCAAAAGCTCTTGTCCTGCCGCGAGATTCATCCCACCTTCCGCAAGCGCCCGGCCAAACTCCTCGGCTCGCCGCAGCTGGCCTGGACGCTCGAGGACGAGGTGGAACTGGACTACCACGTTCGCCGCATCGCGCTGCCCGCCCCCGGCGGCCAGGAGCAGCTGATCGAGCTGGCCTCCGGGCTGCACAGCGCCCTCCTCGATCGGCACCGTCCGCTGTGGGAGATCCACCTGATCGAAGGATTGCAAGGCGGCCGATTCGCGCTCTATTCGAAGATGCACCACGGCCTGATCGACGGCGTTTCCGCCCAGCGGCTGCTCCAGCGCACCTTTACCGACGATCCGTACTCGACCGAGGCCCGCGTGCCGTGGAATCTGCCGCGCTCGGGACGCAAGAAGGAGCCGCAGCGGTCCGGATTGCTCGGCGCGGCAAAGAATCTCGTCGCGGCCGCCGCTTCCGGTCCGCCGCTGCTTCGGGCCGCGCGGGCCGCGTTGCGCGAGCAGCAGGTGACCCTGCCGTTCGAGGCGCCCAAAACCATGTTCAACGTGCCGATCGGCGGCGCCCGCCGCTCCGTCGTGCGCTCCTGGCCGATGGAGCGAATCAAGCAGGTGCGCAAGGCGACCGGGACGACGATGAACGACGTCGTGCTCGCGATGTCGTCGGGTGCGCTGCGCGGCTACCTCGCCGAGCGAGGCGCGCTGCCGGACAAGCCGCTGATCGCCATGGTGCCGATGTCGCTGCGCGCAGCGGACGACACCGAGACCAACGGCGTGAAGGTCGGTGCGCTGCTCTGCAATCTCGGCACCCATCTGGCCGATCCGATCGCCAGGCTGCGGACGGTGAGCGAGTCGATGCAGAAGAGCAAAGAGGTCTACAGCGAGCTCTCGCCCGCCCAGTCGATGGCGCTCTCGGCGCTGATGGTCAGCCCGATCGCGCTGAACCTGGTGCCCGCGCTCGTTCCGTGGACCACGCCGCCGTTCAACATCGTCATCTCCAATGTGCCCGGCCCGCGCGAGCCGATGTACTGGAACGGCGCGCGACTGGACGCCATCTATCCGCTGTCCATCCCGTTCGACGGCCAGGCCGTGAACATCACGCTCACCTCCAATGCCGACAACCTGGACTTCGGTTTGGTCGGCTGCCGACGCAGCGTGCCCCAGCTGCACCGCATGCTCGACCACCTGGAGGACGCGCTCGCGGAGCTGGAGAACGCGATCTGACGTCGGACGCGACCCAGCTCGAGAAGGGGTACCGCGACAAAACTAGAACGTGTTACTGTCGATCTATGGTGCCCCCACCGGTCGATGACGACGCCGCCGCGGCATGGCGATACCTGCGGTGTGCGGCGGATTCGGCCGGTCGGGGCGTCCGTCCGTCGCGCGCGAGGCGAACCCGGCGCGGCCACCATGTAACCCGTTCTAGGACGACCGCGGCCGCCGTGATCCGGTCGCGGCGTGGATAAGGGAGACCAGCACCCGATGCGTACCGAAATCTGCGACCGGCTGGGGATCGAGTTCCCCATCTTCGCCTTCACCCACTGCCGCGACGTGGCGGCCGCGGTCAGCAATGCCGGTGGGCTCGGCGTCCTCGGCGCGGTGGGCTTCACCGCCGAGCAGCTCGAGGTCGAGCTCGCCTGGCTGGACGAGCACGTCAACGGCGTGTACGGCGTCGACCTGGTGATTCCCTCCAAGTACGAGGGCAAGGGCATCGACGACCTGACGCCCGAACAGCTGGAAGCCAAGCTCGGCGAGCTGGTGCCCCAGGGCCACCGGGATTTCGCGGAGAAGATCCTGGCCGACCACGGCGTGCCGCACCTGCCCGCGGAGGAGCACCACAACCAGCTGCTCGGCTGGACCGCGACCACGGTGGCCCCGCAGATCGAGGTCATCCTGAAGCACCCCAAGGCCAAGCTGGTCGCCAACGCGCTCGGCACGCCGCCCACGGACGTGATCGAGCAGATCCAGGGCTCCGGCAGGCTGATCGGCGCGCTGTGCGGTTCGGTCAAGCATGCGATCGATCACAAGGCCGCGGGGCTGGACTTCGTGGTCTGCCAGGGCACCGAAGGTGGCGGGCACTGCGGCGAGATCTCGTCCATGGTGCTCTGGCCGCAGGTCATCGACGCGATCGGCGATATGCCGATGCTCGCGGCAGGCGGCATCGGCGACGGCCGCCAGGTCGCCGCGGCCATGGCGATGGGCGCGGCGGGCGCGTGGACCGGTTCGCTGTGGCTGACCGTCGAGGAGGCCAATGTGCCGCCCGCGCAGATGCAGACCTACATCGACGCGAGCAGCCACGACACCGTGCGCTCGCGCTCGTGGACCGGCAAGCCGTGCCGCATGCTGCGCAACGACTGGACCGACGCCTGGGAGTCGGCCGAGACCCCCGACCCGCTGCCGATGCCGCTGCAGATGATGGTGGCGCTGGACGGCGTCAAGCGCGGCCACCGGTATCCGGAGGCCGCGAAGGACGTCAACTTCAACCCGGTCGGTCAGGTGGTCGGCATGATGACCAAGGTGGAGCGCTCCGCCGACGTGGTCGCCCGGCTGATCAACGAGTACGTCGAGGCGTGCGATCGCCTGAACAAGCTCAACGGCTGATCACTCGGGCCATTCCGGCCAGCGCGGCGCCTTCTGCTCCAGCACCGGATCGGTGACGCCGCCCCAGCAGGCCAGCTGGTCGGCATCCCATCCGGCGAGCTCGGAGCCGTTGGCGTAGACGGATTGGAAGAATTCGAGCGCGGCGCCCACCGGGTCGGCGGTGCGGCGCGCGTCCGCGTAGGCGTAGTACGCGGCGTGGCTCGATCCGGACGCCACCCACCGTGCGCCCGCGGGTTTCAGCGTGCGGTCGGTCAGCCCGTCCGGTTCCGGCGCGACGTAAGAATAGAAGGTCGGCTCGGGCAGTTTGTCGTCGCCGAACCAGAAACCGGCGCTGATCACCTCGCGCGAATAGGCCTCGCGGGTTACCGAATCGACGGTCGAGGGCAGGTCGATCCGGCGCGGCGAGAACCGCTGCACCGCGAGATCGAAGGTGTGCCAGAACAATTGGACGGGGCTGATCTTGCCGGAGTAGGTGGCGCTGAACTCCTCCAGTATCCGGCCGACCTGGCTGTGCACGCGAAACGCCCTGCGCGCCTTGTCCGGATCGTAGGCGGCGTGGTCGGTGTCGTCTTCGAACGGGCGACCGGCGTCGGGCAGATCGAAGGGGTGCGGGTGCGGCATGACGACCTCGATGCCGAGGTCGCCGAGCCCGCCCATGACATCGGTGTAGAACGTGGCCACGGACTGCTGGAGGAGGTCGATCTCCACCTCGATGCCGTGATCGGTCGCAATGCGCAGCACGTGGTCGAAGAAATCGAAGGAACAGGTGAAGACCGGCCCGGTGCGGGCGGTACCGAGCGGGACGGTGGTCCAGCCGCGGGCGGTGAGCCGGAAGGTCATGTGCCACCAGTGGTTGCGGCGGATGCCTTTGGCGAGGGCGACCTTGCCGACCACCTGGGCGAAACGGTGCAGCGTCTCCTTGGTCGGACGCCAGGATTCCAGCGGTATGTCGGGCAGCGAATCTGCTGACTCGGTCATGACGGAAACGGTACGACCGACTCGGGCAATTCGCCAGCAAATCGCGGATGCGGCCTGCCCGCCCCGTCATCGACACCCGGCCAGTCCGATGACGGGACGGCCCGGCGCCGTGAGCGTCGGCGCCGGGTCTGCGGGTCGCCCTCCGCGCTCGAAGGACCGGCCGCACCGATCACCCTTCCCCGTGATCGGACCGCGGCAGCGGGAGCCTCGAGCGCGCCTGGCGACGCCGTCCAGCCAGATTCAGGATACCTGTCTCAGACGCAATGATCGACTATCTGTAATGAACAAGTGACCAACTCATTCGGAGGTCACCGCGCGCGGAACCGCGCGAAGCCATCAGACTCAGACAGTCCGATTCGTGCGTTTTGCCGGATCAGGCGGTGGCGGCGTGCGCGTCCTCGACGTCGGCTTCCCCGCCGCCGAGCAGCTCGTCGAACCGGGCGATGACCTTGTCGTGGTACATCCCGAACAGGTCCTCGAACAGCGCGAGCTGCGCCTCCGACGGGCCGGAGCCGGATTCCCACACCGCGACGAGCGCCCGCCACACCAGTACGTGCAGGTCGGCGGCGCCCGCGAAGTACGCCTCGATCGCCTCGGGCACCTCGAGCACCATCTCGCCGATCGTGTTGAGAATCGCGCGCTGCATGCTCAGCCCGAGCGCGGTCAGCAAACGCCGAACCAGTGCGACCTCGATGGCCAGAATCTGGCGGAAGTCCGGAACCTCCAGCCGGGCAAGGGCTTCCAGTTCGTCGATGGCCGCCTTCAGCTCGGCCGGGTCGACCTCCTGTTCGCTCGCGGTGTAGGCGAGCAGCGCCTCCATGACGATGCCGCGCTGCACATCGACGATGTCGTGGAACATCTCGATCGCGACATCCGGCATCGGCACCGAGAACCGGAACAGGTGGCGGTACACGTCGAGGCCGCCCGCCTCCCGCACATCGCGGATCGTGAAACCCTTACCGCGACGCGCCTCGACGAATCCATACGATTCCAGCCTGCCCAAGGTCAACTGCGCGGTCGCGCGATTCATATCGAATTCTTCGGCGACCTGGCGGACCGACGGCATCAAATCCCCCGGCTGATATTCCCCCGCGGCAACCCGGCGCGCCAGCTCGTCGGCAACGTCGGCGACTACCGTCTGGGATCCCATCGGATGCCACCTTTCGACTGTGTTCCAATACGTCCCAGACAGTCTAAGCCCTGCTGTGCGAGACTGCACCTGTGTAACACTGATCCGCCCACAGTGTGAGGTGATTCATGACCATTCGACGTGGGCCCGCTCCCTCGGACGACGAATCACGCGGTAGACGCCTCTTCGCGGTGCCGTCGAATGGCGCGCCTCCGGTCCGCCGGTCGGTGCGCAACGCCAGGTTGGCCGGGCTGCCGGTGGCCTTCGCGGGCCGTCGCGCCGTCGGCGTCGGCAAGCGGGCGCTCGGCCGTTCCGCCGCCGAAGTCGACCGCGAGATCCAGTTGCGCACCGCACAGCACATTTTCGAGGTGCTCGGCGAACTCAAAGGCTGCGCGGCGAAACTCGGCCAGCTGCTCGCGATCTACGAGCTCGCGCTGCCGCCGGAACTCGCCGAGCCCTACAAGATCGCGCTGAGCCGCCTGCACGACGCCGCGCCCGCCATGCTTCCCGGAGCCGTGGACGCCGCCATGTCGGCGAGCATGGGCCCGGACTGGCGTTGGTATTTCCGGGAATTCGACGAACGCCGCGCGGCGGCCGCCTCGATCGGCCAGGTGCACCGCGCGGTGTGGCGCGACGGCACGCCCGTCGCGGTCAAGGTGATGTATCCCGGCGGACGCGCGGCGGTGACAGGAGACCTCGAGCAGCTGCGCCGATTCACCGGGCTGGCCGCCGTCTTCCTGCCGGGCGCCGACATCACGGGCGTGCTCGACGCGATCACCGAGTGCGTGCTGGAGGAGCTCGACTACGCCGCCGAGGCGCGCTATCAGGAGGCGTTCGCGGCCGCCTACGCCGACGATCCCGATATCCGCGTCCCGCGGGTGATCGCCAGGCACGGCGACGTGCTGGTGACCGAATGGCTGGACGGCACGCCGGTCACCCGCGTCATCGAGTCCGGCTCGCAGGCGGAACGGGATCGGGTCGGCATGCTCATGGTTCGTTTCATGGCGTCCGCCTGGCCGCGCAGCGGCCTGCTGTACGGCGATCCGCATCCGGGTAATTTCCGGGTGCTGCCGGACGGCAGGCTCGGCGTGGTCGATTTCGGCGCGTGCGCGGTCTGGCCGCCGGAGGGGTTCGACGAGATGGCACGGGATTGCGTCCGCGCGGTGTTCCGCGGCGGGCCGCGCGAGCTGGAGGCGGCGACGCGGCGGCACGGTTTCGTCGAGCCCGGCCGCGCCTTCGACGCCGAGGCGCTGTTCGCGACCATCGCGCCGTGCACCGAACCGTTCGAGCACGACACCTACCGGCTGAGCACCCGCTGGTTGCGCAAACACGTTCTGCGACTGACCGATCCGCGACTGTCGAACATCATCCGGCAGCTGACCATGCCCGCCTGGATCACCCCGTTCGCGCGCTCGATGCTCACGCTGATCGCCGCGCTGTGCCAGCTGGGCACCGAGGGGCCGTACCGGGCCGAGATCGCGCGGTGGTTCCCGGAATTGGACGAGATCGCGCACGGTCCCGCCGACGAACAACCGGTAGCCAGCGCCGCGACACCACTGTTCCGCGACCGGGAGACGGTCTCGGCGCCGGTGGGCTGACCTGGTCGAATAACGAATTCCCGCCGCGCGTTTGCGTCTGAGACAGCAATGTGCGGCTTGTTCGCAGGCGAGATGCCACCTTTCATCGAGGGCATCCGCGAGAAACTCAGCGGGACAACCACTCCCGCCAGGCGGGCAGGATCAGCGCCGCCATCGCGTCGTAGCCGCCCGCGCCGGGGTGCGCGCCGTCGCCCGCACGCACCTCCCGCATCCACACCTCGTTCGCGCGCAACGCGTGGTGCACGCGCACGTACGGCGTCCGAGCCGCGGCGCAGATCTCGGCGAAGCGTTCGTCGAGGCGCGCGGTGCGGGCGTTGTGGGCGTCGTCGTCGATCGGCGGCGGCGCGACGAGCAGCGCGGGCCAGCCGCGCTCGGCGGCCGTGGTCAGCATGCCGGTCAGATTGGCCGCCGTGGCGTCGGGTTCCACACGCGGCGAACCGTTCTCGTGCGTGGCGTCGTTGACGCCGAACGAGAAGACCACCCGCGCCTCGGTCCCCTCGGGCAGCCGCGGCGCGCACTCGGCCTGCCAACGCGCGGCGATATCGGCCGAGGTCTCGCGGCGGACGCCGAGGTTGTATCCGGTGAAGGGCACGGCGTCGGCGTGCGCGGCGACGCCGAGCCGCCCCGCCCAGCCATGACAGAGCGGATCGCCGACGCCCGCGACGAACGAGTCACCGACGAAACAGATGCGAAGATCACGAGCCACCGGTCGATCCTCCCGTGTCCCTTCTTGTGCCGAGATCCCGGCCGCTCGAAATTCGGCCGACGAAGGCAATAAGATCACCGTGTTCGTCCGGGAGGGAGTGACGTTGTCAGGGGAATCGGTGAGTCAGGCGCCCGCGCCGCCCGCGTGGTTCACGGAATTGTTCGCCCATCGGCGCTGGATCCGCAGGTCCGGACCGTTTCCGCACGTGTATGTACGCGATGTCTTCGTCGACGACTTCTACCAGCGGCTCGCCGCCGAATACGAACGCGTGCGCGTTGCGCGGGCGGGCTCGTTCGAGAAGGTGGCCGACAACTACAGCGCCGACGCGATCCCGCTCACCGACCTGCGCAACGGACCGCTCGCACTGTTCACCTCGCGGGAATGGCACGACCTCATCGCGTCGGTGGCGGGCGTGGAAGTGACGGGCGACGTGGAGGGTTCGATTCACCACCACGCGCCGGACAGCCCCGCGGGCTGGCCGCACAACGATCTGAATCCGGCGTGGTTCTCCGGCTCGGCTCCCGGGCCGGGTGAGGTGCGGTTGCCCGATTCGAGCGTGAACACCAAGACCGGGACGAAGTCCGAGGGCGTCACCGCGCGGGAGACGGTGCGCGCCGTCGCGGTGCTGTTCTATCTGGGCAATCCGGGATGGCAGCCGGGCGATGGCGGGGAGACCGGGCTGTACGCCAACATCGCCGATCCGACGCCGACGCTGGCGGTGCCGCCGCTGGACAACTCGATGGTGGTGTTCGAATGCACCCCGCGGTCCTGGCACACCTACCTCGGCTACAACCGGGCGCCGCGCAGCAGCATCGTGATGTGGCTGCACCGGCCGAAGGAGGACGCGATCCAGCGTTGGGGAGGAGACCGCATTGTCTACTGGTGAATCGGCCCGCGGCGGCCGCCGGGTCTGCCTGCTCACCGGGGCGGGCGGCACGCTGGGCGACGCCTTCTGCCGCGCCCTCTACACCTCCTACGACATCGTCGCCGTCTGCGGCGCTCGCATTCCCGCGACGCCCTCGCAGCACGAGTGGTTCGTGGATCCCTTCGATCCGCAGGCCGACGTGCCGGAGAACGACTCCCGGGTCTTCCTGATCCGTTCCGATCTGACCGCGCCCGGCGAGGTCGAGCGCGTCATCGACCTGGCGCTGGCCAAGTTCGGCGGCATCGACCTGCTGGTCAACAATGCCGCGAGCCTGCGGCTGCATCCGCAGGGGCTCGTCGACGGGGATTCCGCGATCGACGACTTCGCATCCCAGTTCGCGCTGAACGTGGGCGTGCCGCTGCGGCTTTCGGCCCGGCTGGCGCAGCGCGGCTGGATGCACGACCTCGACGGCAACCGGGCGCGCAACCGCAACATCGTCAACGTCTCCAGCCTCTCCGGCTCCAAGGTGTACCCGGGCGGCCAGGCGGTGTACGCCGCGTCGAAGGCGGCGCTGAACCATCTGACCCGGCACCTCGCGGCGGAGTTCGAGGAGTTCGGCGTCCGCGCCAACGCGGTGGCTCCGGACAGCTTCCCCGCTCGGGTTCCGACGGAGAAGGTGCTCCAGGCGATCGTGGAACTGGACGCGGGCGCGATGAACGGAGGCGTGTACAGCGTCGTCGCGAACTGAGCCCGCCGGGTCCTCGCGGCGCCGCCTCTGGCAGTGTGAGCAGGGGCCGAAGCGGCACCGCGCGACGCCGCACCGCCGCGGCGTGTTGGTGCCGATCGCCCGCGGTGACCTGCTGCATACTCACGGAACGTGAGACAGGGGGTCGCCGAGCCAGCGCCAACTCGATCCGAAAGTGCCGATACGACATGCGAGTCGACGGGCGGGAGATCCCGGTAACGGGCAATCTCCTGGAACCGCTGATCCGGCGGACCACGGACATCGTCCGGGTCATGCTCGCGGCGCTGTGGCTCGGTGTGGTGATCGCGGCCTCGGTCATCACCAGACCGGAATGGCTGGCGCTCGAGGATTCGGTGTCCGACATCGTCGGCTTCCTCACCCCGGACCAGTCCAACCTGGTCTACCTGCTCTACGGCATCGCGATCCTCATCCTGCCGTTCGCGATCCTCATCGAACTGGTCATCGGCAGGCAGTGGAAACTGCTCGCCGGATACGCCGCCGCCGGACTCGTCGCCGGCCTGCTGCTCTCCATCACCGGCACCGGCATCTCCGCGCCGCAGTGGCACCTCCAGGTGCCCGATCGGCTCGACACCTTCCTTTCCCAATTCCTCGACGATCCGCGCTGGATCGCGATGCTCGCCGCGGTGCTCACCGTCTCCAGTCCGTGGCTGCCGACCAGGCCGCGGCGCTGGTTGTGGTTCCTGCTGCTGGCCTTCGCGCCGATCCATCTCGTGGTCAGCACCGTGGTGCCCGCGCGGGCGATGTTCGGCCTCGCGGTGGGCTGGCTGGTCGGCGCGCTGATCGTCTGGGTGGTCGGCACACCGGCGCTGGAGGTGCCGCTCGACGCCGCGGTGCGGGTGCTCGCCAAACGCGGGCACACCGTCACCGGATTCACCGTGGTGCGGCCCGCGGGCTCGGGGCCGCTGGTGCTCTCGACCGCCGTGACCGGCCCGGAGCGCGAGCTGACCGTCGAGATGTACGGCAAGAACCAGCGCAGCCACGGCGCACTGCGCATGCTGTGGCGCTGGCTGACCTTTCGCAGCAGCGAGACCGGGGCGCTGCACGGTTCCATGCACCGCGCCGTCGAGCACCGCGCGCTGATGACGATCGCCGCGGGCGATCTCGATCTCGCAGGCCAGCAGGTGGTCGCGGTCGCGGCGCTGGATCGCGGCTGGATGCTCTACGCGCACACCGACTCCGGCGGCGTCCCGATCGCCGAGATCCCCGGCGAGCGGCTGCCCACGGTGTGGAAGGCGCTCGACGCGCTGCACGGGGGCCGGATCGCACACGGCGACCTGCGCCCCGAGGACATCCGCGTCACCGAGGACGCCGTGCTGTTCAGCGGTTTCGGCAGCGCCGAGTTCGGCGCCTCGGACACCCAGATCCAATCCGACATCGCGCAGCTGCTGGTCACCACGGCCGCGATCTACGGCAAGGAATCCGCGGTGCGCGCGGCCATCGAAGCGCTCGGCGAGCAGACCGTGCTCACCGCGACCCGCCGCCTCATCAAATCAGCCACCCCCTCCGGTATCAGGATGTCGATTCCGGAGTGGAAGTCGGTCGTGTCCGAAACCCGCGACGAGGTGCGCAAGCAGACCGGCAAGGACCGGATCGAGGCCGATCAGATCACCCGGTTCTCCCGTAACCAGATCATTCAGCTGGTGCTGCTGATCGGGCTGGTCTACGTGGCGTACCCGTTCATCAGCCAGGTCCCGACCTTCTTCACCCAGCTGAAGACCGCCAACTGGTGGTGGGCGCTGCTCGGGCTCGCCGTCTCCAGCCTCACCTACGTCGGCGCCGCGGCCGCGCTGTGGGCCTGCGCCTCCGGCATGGCGAACTTCCGCAACCTGGTCATCATGCAGATCGCCAACACCTTCGCCGCGACGACCACGCCCGCGCGCGTCGGCGGTCTCGCCTTGAGCGTGCGGTTCCTGCAGAAGAGCGGGCTAGGCGCGGTGCGAGCCACCGCGGCCGTGGCGCTGCAGCAGGCGGTGCAGGTGATCACCCACGTCAGCCTGTTGATCCTGTTCAGCATCGTGGCGGGGACCTCGGCGGACCTCTCCCATTTCGTGCCGGATCCGACCATCATCTACCTGGCCGCCGGTGTCGGTGTCGGCATCATCGGCACATTCATGTTCGTGCCGAAACTGCGGCGCTGGCTGAACAATTCGGTCCGGCCGCAGCTCCAGGAAGTGCTCGGCGAACTGGGCCAGCTGGCGAGGGACCCGAAGCGGTTCGCCATCATCGTGGCGGGCGGTGCCGCCGTCACGCTCGGCATGGCGGGTGCGCTGTGGGCCAGCGTGGAGGCCTTCGGCGGCGGCGCCACCTTCGTCACCGTCACGATCGTCACCATGATCGGCGGCACCCTGGCCTCGGCCGCCCCGACCCCCGGCGGCGTCGGCGCCGTCGAGGCGGCCCTGATCGGCGGCCTCGCCGCCTTCGGCCTTTCCGTGGACATCGCGGTGCCCGCGGTGCTCCTCTACCGCGTCCTCACCTGCTGGCTGCCGGTGTTCTGCGGGTGGTTCACCATGCGCTGGATGACCTCGAAGAACATGATTTAGGGCGGAGCGCGAGCTAGTCCTTGGTCGCGCGGAGGATTCCGGCGATCGGCGGGACGGTCTCGAACTCGACCGAGCGGAAACCCGCTGCCAGCAAGGGTTCTCGATAACGGCGGATGTCGACGGCGGCGAGCGGGTCGGCGTGGTGGTCGGTCGCGGTGTCGCGGGTGCGGTGGGCCGCGAAACGGGACATCGCGCGGATCGCGCCCGGTAGTACCCGGCCGGTGGGGTGGGTGTCGGCGAGGAGCAGTCTGCCGCCGGGGCGGAGCACGCGGAACATGTGGGCGAGCGCGGCCTCGCGCTGCGCCTCGGGGATGTGGTGCATGACGAAGGTGCAGGTCACCACGTCGAAGGAGGCGTCGGGCCGGTCGAGGGTCTGCGCGGGGCCGAGCTCGAAGCGGCAGTTCGGCTGTTTCGTGCGCGCGGTGGCGTAGGCGATCATCCGCGGCGACGGATCGCGGCCGACGACCTCGCCCGCGGGACCGACACGGACCGCGAGCGCACGGGCGAGATCACCGGGACCACAGCCGATATCGAGCACGCGATCGCCGGGCGCGGCGCCGCTGTGGGCGATGAACTCGTGGTCGAGCGCGCGCCCGCGGCCGAGCGCGAACGCGGAGCGGAGGAACCGGTAGCCGCGCGGGCGGGTGATGAGGATGCCGATCTCGGCGGGTTGCTTGTTTGCGGACTGTTGTGCGTTTCCGGACATATGTTCATGATCGAAGGTGGCCGCCGCGGCGACCAGAAGCAGAAGTACGGAATCCGTCCGGTTCGGGACAGTGCGGCCCGATCCGTCCGGAAACGCAGGGATTGAGATGCACGAGACCACCGACCGCCGGGTGCGGCGCACCAGGGCGACATTGCACCGGGCGCTGATCGAACTACTCCTCGAACGCTCCTACGAGCGAATCACGGTGCGCGACATCCTGGATCGCGCCGACGTCGGACGCTCCACCTTCTACGCGCACTTCCGCGACAAGGACGACCTGCTACTGGTGAGCAGCACCGAATACCTGCGCGCGGCCATCACCGCCGCGCGACCGGACGACCCGGCCGCGCCGCCGCCTTCGGCGCCGCTGGCGCCGATCTACACGCTGTTCCGGCTGGCCTCGGAGAATCCCGAGGTGTATCGCGCGCTGCTCGGGCGCAAGGCAGGCGGCCAGCTGCTGCGTGCCACCCGCGGCATGGTCGGCCGGGTGCTCACCGAACAACTGTCCGGACGCTTCGCCATGGACGACGAGGAATTCGCCGCGATGGTGAACTTCCTGTCTTGGGGCGTGGTCGGCACGCTCGGCGCTATCGCCGAGGCGGACCCGCCGATCCGGGCGGACATCGCCTATCGCCGGTTGGAGACGCTGATCGGCCCGGGCCTGACGGGACGCGTCCGAGCGGATTGATTCCCCGTCCGCTTCCGCTGACACTCGACCTTCTCGCCGGGCGCGGCGGGCGGGTGCGGCGCGGAGAATCGATGGGGCGCGCTGTCGTGCTCAGCGGCGGAAGCGATCGACGGTTTCGGCCGCGGTGGTGGGCGCGGAGTTCGAGTGGGCGTTCGCTCAGCGGTGGATGATGTCGAGGGCTTCGGCGGCGGTCACGCATCCCGCGGTGACGAGCTCGAGGTTGGCGAGGGTCGCCTCGTGCGAGGCGGGATCGGCGGCGGTGACGCAGTCGGCGACCGGGTGCACCGTGAAACCGAGATCCGTTGCGTGGCGGGCGGTCTGCTCCACGGTCAGGTTGGTGGCCACGCCGGTGACGAACAGGGTGTCGAGGCCACGGTCGGTCAGCCAGTCGGCGAGGGCGTTGCCCGCCAGCCCCGAGAGCTTCTGATTGTCGTAGGTCGCGCTCGGTTGCGCCGCCATCTCCGTGATGAGCTGGGTGCCTGGCGATTCCGGGCGGAACTCGGTCTGTGCCGCGCCGACCGACCGCATGAAACCGGTGTTGCGCACCAGCCCGCCCTCGCCGACGGGAATGGTGAAGCGCGTGAAGATCACCGGGAGCTCGGCCGCGGCGGCCGCGTCGTGGAAGTCCACCGCGCGCGGCACGACGCCGCTGGCCGCGACCGGCGCGGCGAGCATCGGACCGAAGAATCCCTCGGGCCGGATGACATTGACCTGCCAGTGCAGGGCCAGCACGGCGGCGCGGATGCGTGGAATCGCCATGCGTCGATCCTGACGCATCCGCGCCGCGCGCGTGGCCGGTTTCCACGACCCAGTTCGCGGAACCGACACGCAGGCAAGGTACTAGGACGAATAGTCCTTGCGCAGCTGGACTTTCACGACCTTGCCGCTGGCGTTGCGCGGCAGCTCGGGCACGATCACCAGATCCTTGGGGTGCTTGTACCTGGCCAGGTTCTCGTTGAGGTACGGCTCCAGCTCGTCCAGGGTCAGCTCGGCGTCGGGGTCGATCAGCGCGACCACGGCGACCGGCACCTCGCCCCACTTCTCGTGCGTGCGCCCGACCACGGCGGCCTCGCGAACCTTGGGGTGTCCGAAGAGCACGTTCTCCACCTCGGCGCAGTAGATGTTCTCGCCGCCGGAGATGATCATGTCCTTCTTGCGGTCGACCACCCAGACGAACCCCTCGTCGTCCGCGCGAACCAGATCGCCGGAGTGGAACCAGCCGCCCGCGAAGGCCTCCGCGGTGGCTTCTGGCTTGTTCCAGTAGCCCTGCATGAGAGTCGGTCCGCGGTAGACGATCTCGCCGACCTCGCCTGGCGCGACATCGTTCATCTCGTCGTCCACGATGCGGGCCTGGATGGTGGGGATCGGCTTGCCCACCGAACCGAGCTTGCGCAGCGCGTCCTCGCCTTCCAGCACGCAGGTGATCGGCGACATCTCCGTCTGGCCGAAGACCGCGACATTGGCGGCGTTCGGGAAGCATTCGGCCATGGCGCGCAGCACCGAGTCCGAGGCGGGCGCCGCGCCCCAGCTGAGCATGGTGAGCGCGAGCTTGCGGTCCTTCACCGTGGGCTCGGCGCAAATGGCCTGCCACTGGGCGGGTACGCAGAACGCGGTGGTGGCCTGCTCCTTCTCGACGGCGTCGAGGAACTCGGTGGGATCGAACGCGCCGAGCGGATGCAGCACGGTCTTGCCGCCGAGCAGGAAATACGGTGCGAGACTGCCGAGTCCGGCGATGTGGAACAGCGGCGAGGTGCAGAAGCCGATGGCCTCGGGGCCGAGGTCCATGACCCGGATACAGGTCAGCGCCTGCGCGTTCATGTTCGCGTACGAGAGCACCGCGCCCTTCGGGCTGCCCGTGGTGCCCGAGGTGTACATGATCAGCGCGGGGGTGTCCTCCGGAATGTCCAGCGGCCTGTGGGGCGTCCCCTCCTCGGCCAACACGTCGTCGTAGCCGAGCACGTCTTCGGCGGTCTTGCCGCCGATCACGATGCAGGTCTCGAGTGCGGGCGCCTGCGCGAGCACGGCGGTGGCCAGCGGCTGCAAGACCGTGTCGGTGACGATGGCCTTGGCCCCGCTGTCGCCGACGATGTACGCGACCTCCGGCGGGGTGAGCCGGAAGTTCACCGGCACCGCGATGGCGCCGAGCGCGTTGATGCCGAAGACCGCCTCGATGTATTCGGGGTAGTTCAGCGCGAGAAGGATCACCCGGTCGCCGAACCCGACGCCGCGCCTGGCCAGCGCGTCGGCGAACTTCAGCGACCGCTCGTGCAGCTGCTGCCACGTCGTGTCCACACCACGGAACCGCAGGGCGACCGCGTCCGGACGCATCTGCGCGTGGGCGGCGATCTGATTGTTCCAGTGGTTGCGCCGCGACCTGATCGGCTCGTCGAGCGCCTGTGCACCGGTGGTCATGCCACGTACTCCTCTCGGACCGCCTGCAAGCGTCCGCCGGAGTGGCCGACCGCGTGGACGGGCTGAATTGAGATGAGAATAACAACTAACTTAACCGGGCGGCAAGAGATCAAGAGATGAATCCTCGTTAATTGTCTCAGCGAGGTTCCAAGATCATGAAAACCGCCTTCAGCTGCACTTATGCGGATATCCTTCGCCTTCATCGGCGCTCCGCGAGCGCCTAATACCCACTCATCCATGCGAACCGCGACTCACTTACCAGTTGTACACAAGTCGATTTTCGTGTCACGATCATGGCGTCGGGGCGGTCCGGCACGCCCACGCGAACCCGGCGGTGGGACGAGCCGTCACCGTTCGAGGAACACAGCGGTTCCGGCAACAGCGCGGTTCGAGGAACACAGCGGTTCGGGAACACAGCGGCGAGCGATCCCCCGGACGCCGCGGTCACACGGAGGAGAGCGCAATGCTGCGTACCAGGTTCACCGAGGAATTCGGGATCGAGCACCCGATCGTGCAGGGCGGCATGATGTGGGTCGGCCGGGCCGAACTCGTCGCCGCCGTCGCGAACGCAGGCGGGCTCGGTTTCATCACGGCGCTGACCCAGCCCACCCCGGACGATCTGCGCAAGGAGATCGAGCGCACCCGGCAGCTGACCGACAAGCCCTTCGGCGTGAACGTCACCATCCTGCCCTCGATCAACCCTCCGCCGTACGCGGAGTACGTGCAGGCCATCATCGAAAGCGGCGTGAAGATCGTCGAGACGGCAGGCAGCAATCCGGAACCGTTCCTGCCGTACTACAAAGAGGCGGGCATCAAGGTGCTGCACAAGTGCACCAGCGTGCGGCACGCGCTCAAGGCGCAGAAGATCGGCGTCGACGGCGTGAGCATCGACGGCTTCGAATGCGCGGGACACCCCGGCGAGGACGACATCCCCGGCCTGATCCTGATCCCCGCCGCGGCACGCGTGCTCGATATCCCGATGATCGCCTCCGGCGGCATCGCCGACGCGCGCGGCCTGGTCGCCGCGCTCGCGCTCGGCGCGGACGGTGTCAACATGGGCACCCGCTTCCTGTGCACCGCGGAGTCGGCGATCGATCAGAAGGTCAAGGAACAGATCGTCGCCAACAGCGAACTCGACACCCAGCTGATCTTCCGCACCCTGCGCAACACCGCGCGCGTGGCGGACAACGAGATCAGCCGCAAGGTGGTCGAAATCGAGAAGGCGGGCGGCACTTTCGAGGACGTGCGGGAACTGGTCGCGGGCGCGCGCGGCCGCCGGGTCTTCGAAGAGGGCGACCTGGACGCGGGCATCTGGTCGGCGGGCTTGGCCCAGGGCCTGATCCACGACATCCCGACCTGCGGCGAACTCATCGGCCGCATGGTGGAGGAGGCGGAGGAGCTGATCAGCGCTCGCCTCGCCTCCATCCTCGCCTGAGTCGTTGCGGCTCGGGAATCCCGGCCCGCCGCGCCGACGAGTCCAACCGAGCGTCAGCGCGAAGGGTTACGGGCGGCTCGTGCCGTGACCGCGGCGAGGTCGTGACCGGCGACGATCTCGATGTCGTCGGGCAGGGCGTGCAGGCGGTGGATGACGGCGAAGGCGGCGTCGCGATCGGAATCGAACAATTGGCCCGGCATGGGCGCCTTTTCGCGCAGCAGGTCCACCTGGAGTTTGCTCCACACGGCGTCGCCGGCGAGCAGCACGCGGGTGCCGTCGTCCACCGCGAGCAGCACGCCGATGCTGCCGGGGGTGTGGCCTGCCAGGTCGAGCAGCAGCACGGAACCGTCGCCGAACAGGTCCTTGCTGCGCGGGAAGGTCAGCACCGGAGGACCGTCGAGTTCGAACGGGTCGAAAGCGCGACCGCGCAACGGACCTCGGGCCACCCCGACCGGCGCGTGCTCGCCGAGCATCGCCCAGGCGTGCTCGGCGGCGGGAAGCCGGACCGGTATCTCGCCGGGCAGTTCCAGCAAGCCCGACACGTGATCCCAGTGCAGGTGCGTGGGAACGACGAAATCGATGTCGCCGCCCGCCAGATCGCGCGCGGCCAGCGCGTCGGACAGACCGAGCACCGGCTTGTCCGGCGCGGCCAGCAGCGACACTGGGAACGGCAGCTCGGGTATCACCCGCTCGTGCACGCCTGAGCACAGCGCGGGGTCGACGAGGAACCGGGCCTTCGGGTGTTCGATCAGGAACGCCGACATGATCAGCGGCAGCTCCCGCAGGCTGCGCACGCCCTCGGCGACGATGGTCTCCGGAGCGGTCATCTCGCCCTGCGCAAGCACGGTTAGCCGGACGGTAGCGGAAGGTCGCGGCGGCTCGGCGACGGTCAGCCGGGCCAGCAGGTCGGTGTCGGGACGACGTGGGCGCAGCAACCGCGCAGGGGTCGCGGCGAGCGCGGCGCAGCAGCGCAGCACGGTGGGCAGCGTCGGCGTGCGCTCGGCGCGCGTGGCACGGTCGGGTTCGGGCACGGTTGTCACCGTATGTGACGCGCTGGTTTCCGGAAAGCATCGGCGACACGCGCGGCGGCGGAAACTCTCGGCGTGTCGCCAAACGCGCAGGCGCGCAGCGGAAAACGGACGTTTTCCGGCCCTCTCCGGTGCGGCATAATCGCGGGGGTACCGTTCCCGGGCCGCAATCCGCCGGGAGACGGGGAGGGAGGACGAGATGCGGCCCAGTCACCCGGACGGGCGAAGTGATACCGATCGAAACGGCCATACCGACGTGCGCGGCAGGCGTGCCGCGCACACCGCCGCCGCGGTCACAGCGATCGCCGAGTTGCTCGGCGTCGAGACCGCGGCCGTGTCCACCGATACACCGTTCGCCGAGCTCGGTCCGATCTCCGCGCAACTCGCGCGGCTGACCGCACAACTCGAGGACGCGATGGGCGTCGAGGTGTCGCTGGAAGCCGTGTACGACCACCCCGATATCGAGCAGCTGGCCGCGTTCCTCGCGATGCCATGACGGCAGGCACTCCGTCCATACAGCCACCGGTCGCCATCATCGGCATGGCGTGCCGCGTGCCCGGCGCAGCGGGCTTGGAGGAATTCTGGCGGCTGCTGACGAGCGGGCGCGACGCCACCGGCGATCCACCGCCGGGCCGCGCGGTGACCAGGCGGGCGGGCTATCTCGACGACATCGAGTGGTTCGACAACGACTGGTTCGCCCTCTCCGCCCGCGAGGCCGCGCTGATGGATCCGCAGCAACGCGTCGCGCTGGAAGTATCCGTCGAAGCGCTCGACGACGCCGGAATCGGCTATCGCACGCGCGGTTCGGACGCCGCGGTGATTTTCGGCGCGTGCGGATACGACCACGGCGTCACGGTGCTCGGCGGCGGCGAGCAGGACGCGCCGTACGCGGTGACCGGTTCGGCATTGAGCATCATCGCCAACCGGCTGTCCTACGCGCTGGATCTGCACGGGCCGAGCCTGGTGGTGGACAGCGCGTGTTCGTCCTCGCTCGCGGCGGTGGACCTGGCCCTGCGGCTGCTCGCGGACGAGACGGTGCCGTTCGCGATCGTCGGCGGCGTGAATCTGACGCTGCTCCCGCACACCTCCGACTACCTGGCCGAGAGCGGATTCCTCGCGCCCGACGGACGCAGCAAACCGTTCTCCGCCGCGGCCGACGGCTACGCGCGCAGCGAAGGGTGCGGCGTGCTGGTCCTGCAGCGCACCGCCGACGCGCATCGCGAAGGGAATCGGGTGTACGCCGAGATCCTCGGCGCGGCAGTCGGTTCCGACGGGCGCTCGAACGGCCTCTACGCGCCGAACGGGCGTGCCCAGCGCGAGACCATCCGCACCGCGTGGTCCCGCGCGGGCCTCGACCCGCGCGGGGCGGGCTACATCGAATGCCACGGCACCGGAACGGCTCTCGGCGACGCGGTGGAAGTGGGCGCGCTCGCCGCGGTGCTCTCCGACGACGACGCCGCGGACACCTGGATCGGTTCGGTGAAGTCCAATCTCGGCCACCTCGAGGCCGCGGCGGGCGTGACGGGGCTGATCAAGACCGCGCTGTCGATTCACCACGGTGTCATCGCGCCGACCATCCACTTCGACACCCCGAATCCGCTGCTGAAGCTCACCGAGCGCGGGCTGCGTGTGCCGCGCGAGCCGGTCGACTGGAGCGCGACTCCACCGCGGGAGCGGCTGGCCGGGGTGAGCTCGTTCGGGTTCGGCGGGACCAACGCGCACGCGGTGCTGCGCGGGCATCCGACGACGACGGCATCGCGCGGCGAGGAGCCTCCGGTGCTGATCCCGGTGACCGGGCGCGACGTCGCGGATCTACAGATCCAGGCGTTGGCGCTGGCGCAGCGGCTCGATGCGGCGGGCGAGTCCGCGGCGAGCACCTTGGCCACGGCGGCGGCACGGTTGCTTCCCGAACACGCGCGGGCCGGCGTGCTCGCGCACGACCGCGCGGAGGCGATCGCCGGATTGCGCGCGTTGGCCCGCGGCGAAAGCGGCGCAGGGATCACCGGTCCCAGTACGGGCAGGCAGCGCGGCGGTGTGCTTTTCCTGTTCGCTGGGCAGGGCGGACAGCACGCGCGGATGGGACGGGCGTTGGCGGCGCGCTATCCCGTGTTCGCGCGCGCACTCGCCGAGGCCGCGGACGCGATCGCGGCGCAGGGCGGGCCGAGGGTGTGGACGCCGCGCTACGGGTTCGGTCTCGGCGGAGACGGCCGCGTGGCCACCGAACTGGTGCAGCCAGCGATCTTCGCCTACCAAGTGGCTTTGGCGAAGTTGCTCGACTCCTGGGGTGTTCGGCCCGACGCCGTCGTGGGGCACAGCCTCGGCGAGATCGCGGCGGCCGCGGTGAGCGGCGGGCTGACGCTCACCGATGCGGCGCTGGTCGCGGTGCGGCGCAGCCGCGCCTTGGCGCGGCTCGACGGACAGGGCGCGATGGCGTTGCTGGAGGCGACGCCGGACGAGGCGGAGCGGTTGGTCGCGCCGGTACAGGCCGAAGTGGGTATCGCCGCGGTGAACGCACCGCGTTCGGTGGTGGTGTCGGGGACACCGCGCTACGTCGACACCATCGTGCGACGGGCGAAGCGCCGCGGCATGTTCGCGCAGCGCATCGCGGTCGACTTCGCCGCGCACAGTCCTCAGGTGGCCCCGGTGCTCGCCGAGTTCGTCGACGGATTGGCCGATTTGGCGCCGCGCACACCGCACACGCCCATGTACTCCACCGCGCGCCGCGCCGCCGTACTGACGACCGCCGCGCTGGATCGCGGCTACTGGGCCGAGAACGCCTCGGGCACAGTGGAACTCGCGGCCGCGCTGGAGCAGGCGGCCGCGGACGGGCTGACGACGGTGCTGGAGCTCGCGCCGCATCCCGTCCTCGCTCCGGCGGCCCGCGAGTTGCCCGACTTCCGCGATTCCACGCATCCGGTGGCGGCCCGTGACGACGAGGCGGGGACCTTCCTGCGCTGCCTGTCCCGGCTGTACGACGAGGGCCGCTCGCTCGACTGGTCGGCGAGCGGACCGTATCTCGCCCCGCCGCCGCGAAGACGCTGGCGGCGTAGTCGATTCGCGCCGGTCACACAGACGCGCCCGGAAACGGCGATCCCCGCCTTCCGCCCGGATTCGCTGGACGACAATGTGGTGCAGGGTGTTCCGACGGTACCGGCCGTCTACTGGATACGCCGACTGCTGCACCTGGCGAACGGCGCGGCCGCCGGGATGATCGCCGATTTCGTGGTCAACGAACGCACCGACCTGACCGTCCTGGCCGCCGCCGAGTACCACGCGGACGATACGAGCGTGCGGGTGCGAGCGGGCGACACGGTGCTCGCTTCGGCGCGGCCCGCACCCGGCCCCGCGCCCGCCGACATCGTCGCCTGGATGCGGGCTGTCGACGCGAACCGCGCCACCCAGCACCGCATGCGGCCGTTGGCGCCCGGCGCCTTCTACGAGGCATTGCGCCGCAGGGGTCTCGAGTACGGTCCGCGATTCCGTTCGCTCCGTGCGCTCTCGGCCGCGCCGGGCTGCGCGGTCGGGCACTTCGACGCCGCCGAATTACACAGTGCCGCAACACTGGACGGCTGCCTGCATCTCCTGGCCGCCGCCGCGGACGGCGCACTACCCGACGGACTCGTCCCGCTGCCCATCGCGATGGACACGGCGTGGGTGTCCACCGAACCGGGGCGTGTGGCGGCCGAGGCGCACGCCGTCGTCCGTGAGCGCACGGCGCGGGGCTTGATCGGCGACATCGTGGGCACCGATCAGCACGGCGTTCCGGTGCTGGCGTTCGCCGGCGTGCGCGTCCGTTTCGCGGACGCGGCCGCGCTCGGCCACATTCGACAGGACGAGGATTTCGGCGAGGACGAACGCGGCGCGTTCCGCATCGAAACGTGGCAGCCGATGCTCGCGGGCGATCCCCGCTCGTCACAGGCGGCGCGGAGTGATTCCGGCACGCACGCGTCCCGCGTCGCACACCGTCGGCGCGCCCTCGTGGTCGGTGAGTCCGATCTCGCCGTCCGCCTGTCCCGCGCGCTGGAGCGCTCGCTGCCGACCGAGCGGATCGCGCGCGAACCCGACGCCGCGAGCGCCGTTCTCGCATCGGTGTCGCCGGCCCGCGACGCCGCCGACCGCACCGCGCTGGTGGTGGTCTGGCCCGAGGACAGCGCCGATCTCGGAGCGGCCGCGACGACCTCGCTCGGACGGGCGCTGGACCTGCTCCAACGCGCTCGAGCCGACACCTCGATCGTCTCGCTGACGGTGGTGCTCCCGGCACGCGCGCGGCGCGGCGGAGTCATCGCCAACGCCCTTGCCGGACTCACTCGTACCCTGCAACTCGAATCGGGGCGCGAGGTGCGTTTGGTGTGGGCCGATTCCGACCCGCGTACGCTCGCCCGGCTCACCGAACTCGTCACCGAACCCGACGACTCCCTTCCGACCGAAGTCGAAATGACCAGGGGCGACATGGCCGTCCGGCGGTTCGTCCCGGCCGCGCCCGACGCCGCACCCCTCGTGATCGATCCGAGCGGAACCTACGTGGTGACAGGCGGTCTCGGTGCGCTGGGCGCGGTCGCGGTGCGCTGGCTGCTCGACTCCGGCGCACGCGACGTGGTGGTGCTGACGCGATCGCCCCGCCCGGTGCCCGCCGTGCTGGACGGGTCCGAGGATCACGTCGTCGTCGTCCGCTGCGACGTGACCGATCGAAGCGATCTCGCCAACGCGCTCAACGACATTCGCGAATGCGGTTCCACCATCCGCGGTGTGGTGCATGCCGCGGGCGCGCTGGAGGACGCGATCTTCGACGCCGTCGACCAGGATCAGCTGGCGCGGATGTTCGCGCCGAAGGTCGGCGCCGCGGCCGACCTGCTGGCGCTGACCGCCGCCGACCCCACCGATTTCGTGCTGCTGTTCTCCTCGGCCACCGGCGCTTTCGGCGCCCCGGGTCAGGCCGCCTACGCCGCGGCCAACGCCGCGATGGACGCGATCGCCGCATCGGCGGACGGTGGGCGCGTGCTCAGCATCGGCTGGGGCGTGTGGACATCGGGTCTCGCGGCGGCGGCAGGCGGCGCGGAGCATCTGCGACGAGCGGGGATCGCCGCACTCGACGCGGAACGCGGCGCGGCGATGCTGGCCAAGGCCTTGCGGTACCGCGGGCCGTATCTTCTGGCGCTGGACTACACGCCCTCCGGCCACCGGTCTCCGGTAGCCGACCGGCTCCGCGAGCTCTTCGGCGAATCGGTATCCGGGCGGGTTCCGGACGCGATCGGTGCTGCGGCCCAGGGACTTTCCGTCGCATCCCGCAACGGATCTGTCCGCCGGTCCGATGGCGCGGCGGGCACCGAACCGGAGCCGATCACCGCCGCCATCCGCCGCGTGCTGGCCGCCACACTGGACCGGCCTGCCGAAACCATCGGCGCCACCGACGATTTCAACGATCTCGGCCTCAGCTCGCTGCTCGCGATCGAGGTGCGCCGCACCCTGGAGGCCCGGCTGCGCATCGCGATCTCGACGGCCGAACTCTTCCAGCACCCCACCATCGCCGCCCTCGGCGCCGCACTGGCCGACCGAGTCGCCGCAGACGACAGCGAGGCACCGTGACGGCGAGTTGTTCACGGAGACGTTCGCGGGCAATGGTTTTCGGCACGCGGTGATCGATTCGGTAGCACGGGCTCGAGGACCTCATCGTCGTGGAGGGCCGCAACCACTATCCGTCCGATATCGAGTCGACGGTGGCCGCCACCGCGCCCGAGATTCGCCGGGGCCATGTGACCACCTTCGGCCACGACGACGGGCGGCGTGAGGATCTCGTGGTGGTCGCGGCGACGACCTGAGCGGTCAGTCCTCGGTGCGGCCCAGCAGACGGTCGGTTTCGCGACGCTCGCGTTTGGTGGGGCGACCGGTGCCGCGATCTCGGCGCGGCATGGTCGCGAGGATCTCGGGGGAGGGCGGCGGCGGGCTGCGGTCGATCAGGCATTGCGCGGCGATCGGAGCGCCGACGCGCTTGGTGATGACCCGCTCGACGATCACGATGCGTTCGACACCGCCGGCCCGGATACGGATTTCGTCACCAGGCCGCACCGGTTGGGCGGGTTTGGCCGTAGCGCCGTTGACGCGGACGTGCCCGCCTCGGCAGGCCTCCGCGGCCGCGGACCGGGTCTTGAACAGGCGTACCGCCCAGATCCAGGAATCGACCCTGGCCTGCGATGGGGCAGCCTGTATTCCCTGCGGCACTGGTTCAGACTATGCGTAGGTCCGCCGTCGCTCCAACCACGGCGGGCGACGACGGACCTCGTCCGACGGTTTTCGTCAGTCCACGATGCGACGCGCGGTGACCACCATGTCCGGACGCAGCGGGGTGTAGGACACCGGCTGGCCCGACTGAACGGCGTTGAGCAGCTTGCCGTCGCCCGCGTAGAGGCCGACGTGGCCGCCGCCGTTGGTCACGACGATGTCACCGGGCTGCAGGTCCTGGAAGGCGACGGGAGCGCCGACGTGGGACTGCTCGAAGCTGGTGCGGGGCAGCTCGATGCCAGCCTGCCGGTAGGCCCACTTCACGAGGCCGGAGCAGTCGAAGCTCGACGGACCCGCGGCGCCCCAGGAGTACATGGCGCCGACCTTGGACTTGGCGGCGTCGAGAGCGATGTCGCCCGGGCTGTTCTGCTGCTCGAACAGGTTGGGCATCTGGAAGTTCGGGAACTGCGGCGCGGCGAGCGGGGCCTGCTGAGGGGCGCCGGGCTGCGGCGCGGCGAGCGCCTGCTGAAGCTGCTGGTTGAGCTGCTGGACCGGCTGCTCGAATTCTTGGGGGACCGGCACATCGAAACCACCGAGGCCGGGGATGTTGATCGTGGCGGCCATCGCGGGCACCGCGGGCATCGCGCCGGTGGCGGCCACCGCACCCAAGACGAGAGCACCCTTCACGGAATTCGGCAGTCGCGATTCCCGCTGCAAGCTGTGTTTACCCACCGAGCTGAGTCTCCGATCTTCCTGCTCTTCCACCGACCGGGTTAGCTGACGGGTTCGGGCCGGGAAGATCGGCCCTACCGCGGCGGCCTTGTGGCCTTTGCGGATTCACCCCAGACGAACCTGTGGGTCCCCGGTTCGACAGCCGGATCCTGGTGTGGCTCCGACAGCCGATTAGGCGGTGACTTCATGGCGCCACTCCACTTACGAAGCGACTCCCTCCATGAAGTCACGAAGAGATTACGATGTCGGCGCGGTGTTGTCCAGCGCACAGCGCGTGGTTTTCGGCCTCTTGTGAAAATTCACTGGACGACCGGGCGAAATGCTGCTGCGCCCGTTAGGTCACGACTAGGTCACGGCGCGTCGAGTAGCTGTTACGAACCGTGCAGTGCCTGTTCGCTATCGCGCGTCGCGGTCGGCGACCGCCCGCTCCAGCTCCACGATCCGCCTGCGCGCCTCGGCGAGTTCGGCTTCGAGCCTGGCCACCGCCAGCTCGAGTTTGCCCAGCGCCATGACCAACGGGCCGACCGCGAGATCGGCTACCAGTTGCGGGTCGTCGTATCCCTGTTCGATGGCGACGAGGATGTTGGACCGGATCAGGCCGGCCTGGGTCGCCCCGGCGGGCACGGTCCACGACTCGACCACCTCGGCGGTGGTGTGGGGAGCTGACTCCTCGGACATGACCCCTCCGTTCCCGCGCGCCGACCGTTCACCGAACCGCCCCAAGCGTAAAGACTTCCGCGCAGAAGACAAGCGCGAAATACCCCTCTCTACGACATCACGTAGAGATAGCAAGATTCCGATGTCCGAACGCGCTACGGTGTGTGGGCATGGACCCCGTGCGCAATCCGTATGCACCCGGCGCGGGTCAGCGCCCGCCCGAACTCGCCGGGCGCGACAAGCAACTCGCCGCCTTCGACATCGTGCTGGAGCGCATCGCCAGGGGCAGGCCGGAACGCAGCGTGATGCTCACCGGATTGCGTGGCGTCGGTAAGACCGTGCTGCTCAACCAGCTTCGCTCGGCGGCCATCTCGCGCGGCTGGGGCACCGGGAAGATCGAGGCGCGGCCGGATCAGGAACTGCGCCGACCGCTGTCCTCCGCGCTGCACATGGCCACCCGCGCCATCGCCATGGCGCACCGCAATCCGGAGCGGGTCGACGATTTCCTCGGCATTCTCAAAGCCTTCGCGCTGCGGGCCACCGCGGACAAGGGCATGCGGGAGCGCTGGCAGCCCGGTATCGACGTGCCCGCGGTGTCGGGGCGCGCCGATTCCGGCGACATCGAGATCGATCTGGTGGAGCTGCTCAAGGAAGCCGCGGCGCTGGCCGGCGACATCGGCGTCGGCATGGCGATATTCATCGACGAGATGCAGGACCTGGGCCCCGCCGACATCTCCGCGATCTGCGGAGCCTGCCACGAACTGAGCCAGGACGGCGCGCCGCTCATCGTCGTCGGGGCGGGTCTGCCGCACCTGCCCGCGGTGCTTTCCGCATCGAAGAGTTATTCGGAGCGCCTGTTCAGCTACCACCGCATCGATCGGCTGGACCGGGAGTCGGCCGACCGGGCGCTGATCGCGCCCGCCGAGCGCGAGGAGGTGAAGTTCACCGAGGAGGCGCTGGAGGCACTGTACGAAAAGGCCGATGGATATCCCTATTTCGTGCAGGCCTACGGCAAGGCGGTCTGGGACCAGGCCCCGGAGAGCCCGATCACCGCCGAGGATGTCGAGGTGGCCTCGCCCGCCGCCGAGGAGGAGTTGGCGGTCGGGTTCTTCGGATCTCGCTATGAGCGGGCAACCCCCGCGGAGCGGGAGTACATGCGAGCCATGGCCGATCTGTCCGGCGACGACGGTCCGGTCGCGACGGCCGCGGTGGCCGCCGAACTCGGCCGCAAACCGGCCTCGCTCTCGCCCGCGCGCGACGGCCTCATCAAGAAGGGGCTGATCTACTCGGCCGAGCGCGGCACGATCGGCTTCACCGTCCCGCACTTCGGACGCTATCTGCGCAGCGTGTGATCGCCACTTCGACGGGGGACGCACCGCGAAGGCGACGCCCGTCCATAGACCGCGCACGCCCGGAGCGCACCCGCGTATTCACCTTTCTATCAAGATCATTAGAAATCGATAGAAATCGATACCCCCATTCACCTACCGGTGAGTAACCGACTTTCCTACACTCGAATGTGATTCTGATCACCTCCGAGGAGGACACCATGGCGACTGCCGCGAAAGTCGACGCCACCGAAGAACAGGCTCGCGCACTGGTCGAGGAATCCCGCGAAACCGGCTGGGCCAAACCATCGTTCGCCAAGGAGATGTTTCTCGGACGGTTCCGGCTCGATCTGATCCACCCCTACCCGCAGCCGAGCGCCGAGGACGCCGCCCGCACCGAGGCCTACCTGGCGCGGCTGCGGCCGCTCTGCGAGAGCATCGACGGGTCGGTGATCGAGGCCGAGGGCCGCATCCCGGACGAGTACGTCAAGGGCCTGGCCGAACTCGGCTGTTTCGGCCTGAAGATCCCCGAGTCCTACGGCGGCCAGGGCCTGTCGCAGTACGGCTACAACCGCTCGCTCATGCTCGCAGGCTCGGCGCATCCCAGCATCGGCGTGCTGCTCTCGGCGCACCAGTCCATCGGCGTGCCCGAGCCGCTGAAGCTGGCGGGGACCCCCGAACAGAAGGCCGAGTTCCTGCCCCGCTGCGCGGCGGGCGCGGTGAGCGCGTTCCTGCTGACCGAGCCCGATGTCGGTTCCGATCCGGCCCGCATGGCGAGCACCGCGACCCCGACGGCCGACGGCGAGGCCTACGAGCTGAACGGCGTGAAGCTCTGGACCACCAACGGCGTCGTGGCCGAACTGCTCGTGGTGATGGCGCGGGTGCCCAAGAGCGAAGGGCATCGCGGCGGCATCTCCGCGTTCGTGGTGGAGGCCGACAGTCCGGGCATCACCGTCGAGCGCCGCAACGCCTTCATGGGTCTACGCGGCATCGAGAACGGCCTGACGCGCATGCACAACGTGCGGGTACCGAAGCGCAACCTCATCGGCAGGGAGGGCGACGGGCTCAAGATCGCGCTGACCACGCTCAACGCGGGCCGTCTCGCCATCCCGGCGTTGTGCACCGCCGCCGCCAAATGGTCGCTGAAGATCGCCAGGGAGTGGAGCGCCCAGCGCGTGCAGTGGGGCAGGCCGGTCGGCGAGCACGCCGCGGTGGGCGAGAAGATCTCCTTCATCGCCGCGACCACCTACGCGCTGGAGGCGGCGCTCGACCTCTCGGCGACCATGTGCGACGAGGGCCGCAACGACATCCGCATCGAGGCCGCGCTCGCCAAGCTGTGGGCCAGCGAGATGAGCTGCCAGATCGCCGACGAACTGGTGCAGATCCGCGGCGGACGCGGCTACGAGACCGCGGCGTCGCTCGCCGCCCGTGGCGAGCGGGCCGTCGGCGCCGAGCAGCTGCTGCGCGACCTGCGCATCAACCGGATCTTCGAGGGTTCCAGCGAGATCATGCGGCTGCTGATCGCGCGCGAGATGGCCGACGCGCACATGGCCGCCGCGGGCGCGCTCGTCGACCGCAACGCCGAGCTCAAGGACAAGGCCAAGGCCGCCGTCGGCGCCACCGGCTTCTACGCCAAGTGGTTCCCGCAGCTCGCCGTCGGCGCGGGCACCGTGACCGGTACCTACGCCGAATTCGGTGCACTGGCACGGCATCTGCGGTTCGTCGAACGCAACTCGCGCAAGCAGGCGCGTTCGCTGATGTACGCCATGGCCCGCTGGCAGGCCGGTCTCGAGTACCGGCAGAACTTCCTCGGACGCATCGTCGACATCGGCGCCGAGCTGTTCGCCATGTCCGCGGCCTGCGTGCGGGCCCAGGCGCAGCTCGCGAGCGGAGGACCCGAGGGGCACGCGGCCGTGGAACTCGCCGACACGTTCTGCCGCCAATCGCGCGTCCGGGTGCGCAGGCTCTTCGACGCGCTGTGGGAGAACACCGACGACGAGGACCGCACGCTCACCAGGGGAGTGCTGGACGGGCGGTACCAGTGGCTGGAGGACGGCATCTTCGACCCCAGCGAGGGCACCGGACCGTGGATCGCCGACTGGCAGGTGGGACCGTCCACCGAGGCCAATCTGCTGCGTCCGTTCTTGCCTTCGACGCGAACCCACGCCACGTAGAGGTCGGCGCAGAGCGCCCGGTGGGGCCGGTCCCCACCGGGCGTCAGGCGACTCTGCGCGAGTATCGCCGATTCGGTAGAGAGTCATAGATTGCCGATACACGCGGGCGGCTGTGGTTCGTCCGCAAAATCTGGGGGTTTCTAGGAGGTTCGGTAGACCGCCCGATACGAAGGTCGTGAGCGGGCGATCGAGCGGAATCTCCGACTATCTAGCGATTCGGCTAGATTTTCGTAGATTCTCCTGCGAAGTGGTCGGTCAACCGAAACCGATCGACCGGCGGCCTCGGTTGGACAACGTGTCCATAACGTCCGGTATGGGCGGCTAACGGCGCGGAAATGGATATCGAACAACCTGTCAAGACGCTCCGGCACAGGTGCCACGCCGCAGGAGAAAGCCAATGTCGACGATCGCCCGCCGCGCCGCCGATTACGACGGCCACCGTGTCACGGTGTCGACCGATGACGGTATCCCGATCTCGGTCCGCACCTTCGGCGCCGACGATGCGCCGCTCACCGCTGTGTTCGTGCACGGGCACTGCCTGCACACCGAATCGTGGTCCTTCCTGCGGGAACAACTCACGCGCCAGTGGGGCGACGCCATCAGGATGGTCTTCTACGACCACCGGGGCCACGGCGCGTCCGGCGTGGCCGACCCGGCGACCTACACCATCGACCAGCTCGGCCACGATCTCGACGCGGTGCTGCGCGCGGTCACGCCGGTCGGCCCGGTGGTGCTGATCGGACACTCCATGGGCGCGATGGTGCTGCTCGCCTACGCCAGGCTGTTCCCGGAGGCCATCGGGACGCGCGTGGTGGGCGTCGGCCTGATCGCGGGCGCCGCCAACGGGCTCACCGAGGTCGGCGTCGGCCGGCTCCTGCACCGGTACGCGGTGGTCTCGCTCCAGACCGCCGTGCTGCGCGCGCCGCGGGTCATGCAGGCGTCGAAGCGGTTCTCCCGGCGCATCTTCGAGCCGATCATGCGCGAGGCCAGCTTCGGCACCAGGAAGATCAATCCGAGGATGATCGCCGTCGCGACGGCCATGCTCAACGAGACGCCGCTGCTGACCATGTCCAGCTTCCTCGGCTCGCTGATCGCGTTCGACGAGACCGCGACGCTGCACCGGCTCGGCACCATCCCGGCATTGGTGCTCGCGGGCTCGGCCGACATCGTGGTGCCGTTCGCGCACTCGGTGCTGCTGGCCGCGCAACTGACCAGCTCGGAGCTGGTCCGGGTCGAGGGCGCGGGCCACAGCGTCATCCTGGAGCGGGCCGAGGAGGTCGCCCTGTCGATCGTCGCCCTGGTGAACCGGGTATCGGCGACGATGACCACCCCCGGCCCGGAGTACGCCGCCGCCAGCTGATCCGGCCGAACTTCACCGCTGCGGTTGCGAACCGTCGCGGGAGCGCGCACCCTCGATGCACCCCCCGAAGACGCGGGCAACATATCCGCAAATCTGAGAATCCCGAATCGCACGAGCTTGTTCGGGATTCTTTCTGTACTGTGTTGTAAATCACGTTGTGTGGTGAGTCACACGACTCGGTAGCGCGCGGCCCTGGGGAGATCTCCGGAACCGCCCGTGCTGGCCGGGCTCGCACGGCCACCGGGGAACTCAGGAGGTAACGATGACACGCAGCGATATCGCGGAACTCCGCTACGCGGTCAACCAGCTCCGGCAATCCATCGGCGCACTGCGCACCCACTACGGCGACGCGAACACGGTGCGACGGCTGGAAAACGACCTCGACCGGCTCGTCATCGATGCCGACGAGTTCGAGCAGTCGCCGCCGCCCGAAGTGACCCGGCGCCCCCAGGAGACCATCTACGTACCGGACAGCAAATCCGACGAGGCGGCCTGGATGGGCGCACAGGACGAGGGCCTAGGCTTCCACTCCCGCCCACGCACGAAGTAGCGACTCGACAGCGGGGGGCGGCCCTTTGTTTTTGGGAGGA